>JANNRX010000411.1:0-2931 GCA_031401875.1 Hyphomicrobiales bacterium
AGTGGTTGAGTCCAAGCCCAAGAAAGCAGCAGGAAAAGCAGCAGTCGGCAAAAAGGCAACAGGCAAGACTGCAACGGGCAAGACTGCAACGGGCAAGACCAAAGTGGACAAGGCGGAAGCTGCCAATGCAGACGCTGTTGAAACACTGATGCCTGTTGCAACCCCATCTGTGGAGACCGTGGCTGCGCCTGAACAGAAATCCGCGATTGCGAAAGCTGCTCCAAGGCCTGAAGTGGTCATCGAACCAGATGTCGTGGATGAAAGCCGTCCGAAGCGTTCGGGCTGGTGGTCCAAGGCCAAGAAAGCTCTCGCGGGAGAGTGATTTCCAAGGCTTTTGTCGAGAAAATGCGAATGTGTCAAAAAAAGCGGGAGCGAAAGCCTCCCCCTTTTTTTGTTCCGATGCTGCCCGTTGTTGCAATCAGAAACGGGTGAAGCCCAGCATTGTCATCAGTTTATGCATCAGGTAGCGGAGACCAAAGCTGTGATTTGCCGCACATGCAGCGGCTCTTGCCCGCGCCAGATCGGAGAAATCATCGTGTTCACAGACAAATGCCGCGCCTGCGGCCGCTATCGACTGATCGGCTGAAATATAACGCTGCCCCATGTTATGCCCCCTGATACGCGACTTATTGTCCTACAAAGCTCAGATTAGGCAGCAGAAGTTAAAATTTCGATTGGGTTTGCGTCCTCTGTCGCAAGCGTGTCATGTTTAAAATGAGAATAAGTCCAGAGAACAGCCAGAGGACGCCTCAGAATGACTGATAGAATTGAAACCTTCGAAAACCGCCTGCGCTCGCAGATGTTCGAAGAAGCCGAGAATGCCGGAACCAATGATTCCGCCAATCTGACCATGGGCGAAATCATCGCAGAGCGCCTGTCGCGCCGCGATATGCTGAAGGGTGCACTCGCCGTGACCGCGATCACCGCGATTGCCGCACCAATCCTGGATGCCCGCGAGGCCGCTGCACAAGCCGCCGTCAATACGACTCCATCGTTCAATTTCAAGGAAATCGCAGCTGGCTCCGACGAGAACCATCATGTTGCGGAAGGCTATGATGCGGATATCCTGATCCGCTGGGGTGACCCCGTGTTGCCGAATGCGCCAGCCTTCGATCCGCAGACACAGACCGCCGCAAAACAGGCGATGCAATTCGGCTACAACAACGATTACCTCGGCTTTTTCCCCATCGACGGCAAATCCGATCACGGCCTGCTGTGCGTGAACCATGAGTATACAAACGAAGAGCTTATGTTCCCGCAATTGCCCGGCCGCCAGGATCTGCGCAATGTGGCCTTCGCCAACATGACGAAGGATCTGGCCGACACCGAAATCATGGCCCATGGCGGCTCGGTTATCGAAATTCGCCGCGTCAATGGCAAATGGCAGGTGGTGAAGGATTCAAAGTTCGCCCGCCGCATCACCGGCCAGACCGAGATGCGCGTCACCGGCCCTGCTGCCGCTCATGCCCGCATGAAGACCAACGCCGACCCGGCGGGCACAAAGGTATTCGGCATGCTCAACAATTGCGCCGGAGGCCGCACGCCCTGGGGCACCTGGCTGACGTGCGAAGAGAATATCAACGGCTATTTCGGCGGCAAGCTCGAAGAGAGCCATGCCGAATTCAAGAATTTTCGTCGCATGGGCATTCCAGGCAACTGGTACAACTGGAGCGCCTATCACGACCGCTTTGATGTCGTGAAGGAGCCCAACGAAGCCAACCGCTTTGGCTGGGTCGTCGAGATTGATCCATTCGATCCGAATTCCGTTCCCTTGAAGCGCACCGCCATGGGCCGTTTCAAGCATGAAGGTGCCGCAGGTATCACCAATGCAGATGGCCGCTATGTCGTCTATCAGGGCGATGACCAGCGCTTTGACTACGTTTATAAATTCGTGACAGACGGCAAGGTTTCACCCACCGACCGCGCCGCCAACCTGCAACTGCTCGACAGCGGCACACTTTCCGTGGCGAAGTACAACGCTGACGGGTCCGGCGTCTGGATGCCATTGATCCATGGCCAGGGCCCGCTGACAGCCGCCAACGGCTTCAACAGCCAGGCCGATGTGGTGATCGAAGCCCGCCGCGCTGGCGATCTTCTGGGTGCGACAAAAATGGACCGCCCAGAGGATGTGGAAGCCAATCCAAAGACCAACAAGGTCTATGTGATGCTGACCAACAACAGCCAGCGCAAGGCTGATCAGGTGGATTCCGCCAATCCGCGTTCGGAAAGCCGCTTCGGCCATATCATCGAGATGATGCCCGAAGGCGGAGATCACTCTGCGGTGAACTTCAAGTGGGAAATTCTCGTAAAATGCGGAGATCCATCCGTCGCGGCCGTGGGTTCCACCTTCAACCCGGCCACCACGAAGGACGGCTGGTTCGGCATGCCGGACAATTGCGCCGTCGACGCGCTGGGTCGGCTCTGGATTGCGACGGACGGCAACCAGCCGTCCCGCACAGGCCGCGCCGATGGCGTCTGGGCCATGGAGACAGAGGGGCCTGCCAGGGCAACATCAAAGCTGTTCTATCGCGTCCCCAACGGCGCAGAACTTTGCGGCCCTGAATTCACCCCTGACATGGAGACATTCTTCGTGGCCGTCCAGCATCCGGGCGAGCCGGATGAGGATGATCCGAAAGCCTTGCCCGCATCTTTCAACACGGCCTCCACTAAGTGGCCCGATTTCAAGGACGGCATGCCACCACGCCCGTCCATCGTCGCCATCACGAAAAAGGGCGGTGGCAAGGTCGGCGTCTGACATCTTCTGTTGAACGCACCCTTGATCCCTTACCGCTGAGGGGGACACCTGCACAAGCATTGTGCGTCCTTCGAGGCTCCTTCGCTCTGCTTCGTCGCGCCTCAGGATGAGATGAATTGAGGCTTGCAAGGTGCCGTTTTTTCTCATCCTTGTAAGTCAGAATCATCCGTTCGTGG
>JANNRX010000412.1:0-2374 GCA_031401875.1 Hyphomicrobiales bacterium
CCTCTCCGAGGTGCCGAAAGCGGGAATAACGCCGCCGCGCAGGAAGCCCAGCGGTATGTTGAGGCGCAATCCTTCAAGGGTGACAGGGACGGACTCAAGCCTTCGGCGCTCTGGTGCAGATTCTGTCAGGCTGAAGATGGCGATACCAGCGCCAATGCCAAGAACCGACAGCAAAACTACCAGTAGGAGGGATTTGAAAGGTGTCATGTCTGAAGGTTTGCTCTTTCTGACCTAGATCCGGCCCCGGGCATGCATCAGCCGTTCTGACAGGGCGATTCTCTGTTCACCACGTTTCATGATTCGGGCCCTGTCCCAAGACAGTCCACTTGCGCAATGCGCCGCGTTAGGAAATGATTAAGGATAAGTTGGGTGTTGGAGTTGCGTCATGGTTGCTTTTGAACCGCATCAGGTCGAATTGCTGCGTTCGTTGATATTCGGGCTGGCTTTTGCGGGCTTCATCGCCAGCGCCTTCCAGTATCTCACGAACAAGCCGCCGAGCTTCACCTTGTTGCAACAGGGGGGCTGGAGCGCCATATTTTCTGTGCCTCTGGTTGTGGTGACCGCGCCCTTTATCATCCTGCGCAACACGATCCGCGGGCGACGCTTCGAACGACGTTCGGTGTTTTTTGTCTGGCTTGCCACGGTCATCGCCTGTCTCTGGGGCATGGCGGCCGGCAAGGTCATGCTGGATGTCCTCTCCCACATGATTTTGTGACGGGCAAAATGCCGCTTTTCTCCCTCGATGGCCTCGCCCCGGAAATGCCTCCCGAAGGTCAGTTCTGGGTAGCTCCCGATGCCCATGTCATAGGCCGAGTCCGTCTCGGCAATGCTGTCGGAGTCTGGTTTGGTGCCGTGTTGCGGGGCGATAACGAGCTGATTGACGTTGGTGCGGGCAGCAACATTCAGGAACATGCGATGCTGCATACGGATATGGGCTTCCCGCTCAGTATCGGCGTCAATTGCACCATCGGCCATCGCGCCATCCTGCATGGTTGCCTGATTGGTGACAATTCATTGGTCGGAATGGGTGCGATCATTCTCAACGGTGCCAGAATTGGTCGCAATTGCCTTGTGGGTGCAGGAGCGCTGGTAACGGAGGGAAAGGAATTTCCCGATTATTCGCTCATTGTCGGCTCGCCTGCCAAGGCAATCCGGACACTTGATGCTGCTGCCGCAGAGCGCATCACCCTGACAGCTCTGGGCTATGCTGCGAACTGGAAACGCTTTGCTGACGGCATGAGGCCTGTGCGGGGATAAAAAACCAGGACCGGCTTCCATCTCTGAAAACCGGTCTCGTTCGTAATCCTTCGTGGTTTAGCGCGTTCTGGCGGTGTTTATCGCGGTGTCGACATTGCCCAGCGACATCCACTTGTTCGGATTTTCTTCTGACTGGCGTTTGATGAAGAGATAGCCTGTATCCGACCAGAGCTTCACCTTCTTCTCCTGATTATCAAGAATGAAGTCACCACGGTCTGTCTTGACCGTAAGAACGGCGTGTCCTTCGCCCTTCTTGTCGCGCACAACGGTGATCAGCAGGGCCTGACGCGGCCAGCCGGCGTTCATCAGCTTTTTCCGCTTCTCAAGAACGTAGTCTTCGCAATCACCTCTGCCATCTGTCGGGTAAGACCAGCGTTCGGCGACACCCCAGTGATCAATATCGGTGACGGGCTCGACACTGCGGTTCACATCGCCGTTGACCGCGAGCAATTCACGCCAGCGGCGCTCGTCCAGATCCGCTACTGTTGCCTGCAAGACGGGTGCGTTGCAATCCTGTCTATTGATGGTATCGGCGCAGAATTGTGCCCAGCCGATCGGCATGCTCGCTTCGCCACGCACCTTTGCGTAGGCCACCTGCTCAGTGATGCCACTGGCATGGCTGGACAGCGACATGACTGTGATCGCAATCGTCCCGAACAACAGTCTTTTCAGCATGGAAGCCTCCCGATTTGTTGGGAGGACAATGGCAGGTGACATTTCCTGCGGGCTTACGGAAATAGGAGCAATTTGCCTCAGTCAGATTCAGTGTTTTTCAAGTTTTTATAGAGACTTGGGTAAGTTTATGAAATGTGAGCGAATGGCCGTTAACGCTCTAACGTGCTGAAATTGCAATGCGCTTTCGAGAGTGCCTGAAATGAATGGAATTTTTTGCGGCGTCCATTCAATCAAATCTTCAGAATAGCACTTAACCTTCGGCTCACCTTGCGGCGGAAATGCAATCTTCGGTCGTTCTCAGCGGTTCGCGGTGATGATTCCGTTCCCTGGCGTGCCAAGCGAAACCCATTTGTTGGGATGCGATTCAGACTGCCGCTTGACGAAACGATAACCGGTGTCGATCCAGGGCTTGATACGTGTTTCCTGATTGTCGAGGATCATG
>JANNRX010000413.1:0-2489 GCA_031401875.1 Hyphomicrobiales bacterium
GAGTTCGGAGCTGGTGGCGGGCGTTCTCGTCGGTGGTTTTCTTGGCTGGTCGATTGATCGCTGGCTTGGTACACGCCCTTTTGGCCTGCTGATCATGTTGATGATCGGCATGGTTGCCGGGTTCTGGAATGTCTATCGCATTGCGGCACGCCCAACGGGCGCTAGCAATAACGAGAAACAATAGAATGAAACGGACAGCTTCTTTCCCGGAGCATGTCCAAAACTAACGAGGTTGACTGTGGCGAGCCCATCCGGCGGAATTGATCCGATCCATCAGTTCGAGATTTCCAAGATTGGTCCGTCGATCAACCTTTTTGGTGTTGATGTTTCGTTGACCAACTCGGCCTTGTTCATGATTCTGGCCGTTGCCATCATCTATGCCATCATGATTTATGGAACGCGCCTCAAGGCCATCGTGCCAGGACGGCTGCAATCTGCCGCCGAGATGCTCTATGAATTCATGGCGGACACGGTTCGCTCGACGACGGGCAAGGAAGGCCTGAAATTCCTGCCTCTCGTGTTCTCGCTCTTCATTTTCGTGCTGATCTGCAACCTTGTCGGCCTGATTCCGGGTACATTTACAGTTACCAGCCACATCGTGGTCACCTTCATGTTCGCCATGCTCGTGATCAGCACCGTGATCATCTATGGTTTCATGGCGCATGGAACACGTTTTCTCGGCTTGTTTGTACCCTCGGGAGTACCAGCCCCGTTGCTTCCTTTCATTGTTCTCATTGAAATCATTTCTTTCATCTCGCGGCCAATCAGCCTTTCGATGCGCCTTTTTGCCAATATGCTGGCGGGTCACATCGCACTCAAGGTTTTCGCGGGCTTTATTGTGCTCATGACAACGGCTGGCGGTGCGGCGATCGCGCTTTCGCCTCTGCCGCTCGCCATGATCGTCGCGCTATACGCTTTGGAATTGCTGGTCGCATGCCTTCAGGCATTCGTTTTTTCAATTCTGACTTGCATCTATCTCAATGATGCGCTTCACCCCGGGCACTGATTAAAACGTCAGGCTTGTTCTTCTCTCACCTCTCACCTCCCACCAAACAAGATATTCAGGAGTTTCACATGGAAGCGGATGCCGCCAAGCTTATCGGCGCAGGACTTGCTGCAATCGGCATGGGTGCCGCAGCAATCGGCGTGGGCACAATTTTCGGCAACTTCCTGTCGGGTGCCTTGCGCAACCCGTCAGCAGCTGACAGCCAGTTCGGCCGCGCCTTCATTGGTGCTGCTCTTGCTGAAGGTCTCGGCATCTTCGCCTTCGTTGTGGCGCTGATCCTGCTCTTCGTCGCTTGATTGAAAGCGGTTTTCACCTGCCCACTCCGGGCAGGTGCTCATTCTCAAGGTGTGCCGATGATCTTCTCATTCATCGGGACAGCCCATGCTGCTGATGCCGTCAAGGCAAAGGCTGGCAGCGCTTTCCCGCCATTCGACGCTTCAACCTTTCCGGGCCAGATTTTCTGGCTCGTACTGACGTTCGGCGTACTTTATTATCTGATGTCGAAGGTAGCGCTTCCCCGCGTCACCGAGATCCTTGAAACACGCGAGAACAAGATTGACGACGACCTCAAGGCCGCCGCCATGATGCAGGAGAAAGCCAGAACGGCTGGAGAGGCCTATGAAAAGCTTCTCTCGGATGCAAAAGCCAATGCCCAGGGAATTGGTCAGAAGGCAAAGGATGCGGCCACCAGCGCAGCTGATCAGCAGCGCAAGATTGTGGAAGCGGACACCGCCAAGAAGATTGCGGTCTCAGAGGCCGACATCACCGCCGCTCGCGACAAGGCCATGACCAACGTGTCAAGCATTGCTGCGGATACAGCAACAGAAATCGTCAAGCGTATTTCAGGCGTCGCACCCAAGGCTGACGAGTTGAAGCGCGTCATCGCCGCAATCCAGTCCTGAGGAGCTGATCATCATGGATACCTTCTGGATTGCTGTCGGTTTTATCATCTTTGTTGGTATTCTGGGTTATTTCGGCGTGCATAATATGCTGCTGAAAATGCTGGATGATCGCGGCCAGAAAGTCGCTGATCAGCTTGCAGCGGCCTCAAGCCTGCGGATGGAAGCGGAAAAACTGCTCGCAGAATATGAAGCAAAGCGTGCTGCCGCAGAAAAAGATGCCTTGGCCATCGTCGAGGAAGCCAAAGCCGAAGCAGAACGCATTCGCCTGGATCAGGAAGCAAAGCTCGCTGACTTCGTTACCCGTCGAACCAAAATGGCAGAACAGAAGATTGCCCAGGCCGAGGCCTCCGCTTCCGCTGAAGTCCGCGCCGCTGCGGCGGATGCTGCGATCCGTGCCGCCACCGAAATTCTCAAGGGGCAAGCCACAGGCAAACTCGCTGACGATATGATTGCAGCAGGTCTCAAGGAAGTGAAAACGCGCCTGAACTGACGGCGCTCTCATCCTTCCCCGCAAGGGCATAACAATCGCATAGCCCCATTGTTGTCATTCCAGAACCGTGAAGCGATAGCGGAACGGTATC
>JANNRX010000414.1:0-6486 GCA_031401875.1 Hyphomicrobiales bacterium
CCCGCAGATTGTTCCACAGGCACCGGATCGAAAAGCTGCTGGTGGTGGATGATCACGGTCATTGCGTTGGCCTGCTGACGGTCAAAGATATCGAGAAGGCCATTCTCAATCCGAATGCCTGCAAGGATGACGCCGGTCGTCTGCGTGTTGCTGCGGCAACCACTACGGGGGATGCCGGCTATGAGCGTGCCGAACGCTTGATTGACGCGGGCGTTGATCTGGTGGTGATCGATACGGCTCACGGTCATTCGCAGAAGGTGCTGGATGCCGTTGCCCGTGTGAAGCGCCTTTCGAATGCCGTCCAGGTTGTGGCGGGCAATGTCGCCACGGCGGCGGGTGCCAAGGCACTGATTGATGCGGGCGCAGATTCGATCAAGGTTGGTATCGGGCCGGGTTCCATCTGCACGACACGGATTGTGGCAGGTGTGGGGGTACCGCAACTCTCCGCCATCATCGAAACTGCGAATGCTGCGGCAGCGCAGAATATCCCTGTGATTGCTGATGGTGGCGTGAAGTTCTCCGGTGATCTCGCCAAGGCCATCGCTGCTGGTGCCGATTGCGTGATGATCGGTTCGCTGCTCGCCGGAACGGACGAGAGCCCGGGCGATGTCTTCCTGTATCAGGGAAGATCCTACAAAGCCTATCGCGGCATGGGCTCACTGGGTGCCATGGCGCGCGGCTCGGCCGATCGTTATTTTCAGGCCGACATCAAGGATACCATGAAGCTTGTGCCGGAAGGCGTGGAAGGGCAGGTGCCGCACAAAGGCCCTGTTGGTGCGGTGATCCACCAGCTCTCGGGCGGCCTCAAGGCGGCGATGGGATATGTCGGTGCCAGAACGATTGCAGAATTGCAGGACAAGGCCGAGTTCGTGAGAATCACCAGCGCGGGTCTGCGTGAAAGCCACACACACGATGTGACGATCACGCGCGAAAGCCCGAATTATCCATCACGCATGTGAGTCTGCTGAAGCGCGCATAAAAAAGGCCCGCTACTGCGGGCCTTTCTCAAGAGAGCAGATGCTCCCGATCAGTTACGACGGCCGGTTTCCAGCTGTGTCTTGGCATCAAGGCCACGGCCCGATGGAGCCTGCGGAGCTGGCTGCGGAGGTGTTGTTGCGCAAGCAGCAACAACGGTGGCGAGGAAAGCGGCGATGATCATATTGCGCATTGTGTAGAACTCCTGAGTCGCAGTTAAAAAGTCATGCCCGCACGCTTTGCTTTGAAAAGCCTGAAAAAGCAAGCGCTGGCATCTCTTTCTGTTTCGTGGCAATGGCCCCTGCATGACACCAGCAGCACGCCTTTCCGCCGTTATCGAAGTTCTCACTGATCTTGAACAGCGCCCTCGTCCCGTCAATGATGCCCTGAAGGATTGGGCCCTTTCACGCCGTTTTGCCGGGTCAAGCGACCGTGCCGGGATCGGAGCCATGGTGCATGATGCTTTGCGCAAGCGCAATTCCGCCCGCTGGATCATGGAGAGCGATAGCCCTCGTGCCACGGCTCTGGGCATGCTCAGAAGTGCCCGTCACAATGACGTGAGTGACATTGCCGCATTGTGCGATGGCTCGCGATTCTCACCCGAACCGCTGGACGCGGCGGAGCGGCTGGCCCTTTCTTCGCGCACACTTGAAGATGCTCCTGATCATGTCCGGGGTGATTATCCTGAATGGCTGAGCGCCTCTTTCAAGGCAGCCTTTGGCAAGGATGCCGCACGCGAAGGCGAGGCAATGGCGCTGCGGGCACCTCTGGATCTGCGCGTGAACACGCTCAAAACCATGCGCTTGAAAGCGCTGCCTGCACTTGCAGAATATGAGGCTGTGGCGGGCAATCATTCGCCCGATGCCATCCGCATTCCACCCCGTGCCGACGGGCGCATCAAGCCTGTTCAGGCTGATCCTCTGTTCTTGAAGGGAATGGTCGAGATCCAGGATGAGGGATCGCAGATCGTGGCCCGCCTCGCGGACCCGCAAGCGGGGCAGCAGGTCCTTGATCTTTGTGCGGGCGGCGGCGGCAAGAGTCTGGCGCTTGGCTCTCTCCTCAACAACAAAGGGCAGGTTTTTGCAACGGATTCCGATGCGCGCCGCCTGGCACCAATTCATGAGCGCATCACCCGTGCGGGCATCCGGAATGTGCAGGTACGTACCCCAAGGGGTGGAATCATGCCACTCGACGATCTCAAGCAGCGCATGGACATGGTTTTCGTCGATGCACCCTGTACCGGAACCGGCACCTGGCGCCGCAATCCTGATGCGAAATGGCGCATGCGGCCCACCAGCCTCGAATTACGCATGAAAGAACAGCTCGAAGTTATTGAAAATGCTGTGACGTTCGTGCGCGAAGAAGGCGTGATGATCTATGTCACCTGTTCCGTTTTGCCCGAGGAGAATGATGATCAGATTCAGGGGCTTCTGGAACGTCATGCCGGGTTCGAAGTGATTGATCTGGCGCAGACGGCGGCGTTTCGTGCCATGCCAACGCTGGCAAAAGCTGTTCGTACAACGCGCCATGGCCTTTTGCTGACGCCGGAGAGGACCGGAACCGACGGGTTCTTTATCACAGCCTTGCGCCGTCGGGCTGGCTAACGGCCTGCCATTGCAGAAGCAGGCCGTTTCGGTCTAAACGCCATGGTTGGTTTTCGGGATATGGTCTTGCGCCAGATAAAACGATCAATACGAGCCAGTTTCTGGACACTATGCGCTTTGGCATTCGGCCTTGTGCAATGGACGCAGCCTGCTTTGGCTCAAGGCTTTTTGGATGTGTTCCGCAATGGGAAAGGCAGTGCCTTTGCGCCTGCGGAAGCACCGAGAGGACCGATTGCCGCGCCTTTGAGTATCATTCCACTCAATTCAAAGGCAGGTGATGCTGAAAAAGCGGGAAAACAGAAAAGACAGCCTGCCGCAAGGCCCATTCCGACGGGCCTCCCTGATCCCGAAGATGAGGATGCGGAAACCGTTTTCGAGCATGAAACGCCTCAACCCGTGAAAGTGGCTCTGCCAGCCCCAAGACCGGGCGGCAGCGTACGGACAGCTGAGGAAGTGGCACCTGTTGGTTCGGCGCGCTGGTCTGCGGGCCAGGATCGCTTGCCGCCCGGTGTGGATTTCCGCGATGCCGTGAGTTTGCCGCCAACGCCCGACCGCCTGCGCGAGACAAGAGTTGCGGCCTTGCCACAGACACAAGCTTCCCCACGCTGGACATCATCGGATACCCAACCACTGCGTCCCGCGGGGTTGCGGACAAACGATGCACCGGTCGCGAATATGGAGGGCGTTTATGCACCGCCTGATGCCAATTTTCAGTGTTTGCCGGATGGTCTCAAGCAAATGCTGGTCGATACAGCCAAGCGTTTTGGCCATGTCGCCATTCTCAATGCACGTCGCTCGGCGGGAACCGGAGCGCGCGGTTCCTACCACTATCGCTGTCGCGCCGTGGATTTTCGCGTCAGGGGTGTGCCGGTCAGTACGGTATACGCCTATCTGAAGCAGCATCCGAACGTGGGCGGACGCAAGATTTATCCATTCGGTTTCTTCCATGTGGACGACGGCCCGGCGCGGAGCTGGTGAGTCTCCGCATGCACGGGCGGTCTATGCCTATAAAAACCAAACCGCGCTCACTTCCCTTGTTTTAGTGAAGGGTGTTACGCAAAAGCGGTTTTCTCTTTTGCGTAACATGGTGCAGGATCAGAGATCCTTTGGCGCTTTCTTGCTGATATTTGGCCAGTTTGTGTTGGCCTTGGTGAGATTTCCAGGGATATCCTGTTGCCAGCGGTTAAAGGCTGTTTCGTTCACGTTCAGATAAAGTTTGTTGTCCACGATCTTCCAGAGAGCGGGATTGCCATCCGCCTTCTTGGAAACGGATGCAGCAAAAGCGCAAAACCCGCCATAGGCCGGTGCGTATTTGGCTGGTTCTTTCACAAAAGCATCACGGTTGGCAGCGGTTGCGAAATGATACGTGCCATTTTCGAATTTGGCGGAGAACTGAGAGTTTCCCTGGGTTGGCTTGCCTTCGGTAAAATAGGCAACCGGATCAAACCCGCGTATCGCGACGCCTGTCGTATCGGTGTTGATTTCGCTTGGTGATGCGGGATCAAAGGCGAAGACAGGCGTGATCGTGAGTGGCGAGAACGCAATGATGACTGCGGCACCAAAGGCATAAAGCTTTCGTCTGGTTGATGAATACGTCATGAAATCTCTCCCGGTATCGCACCGCCGTCCATTCAGGAAAGCTCACAGCACGATTACGAAATCTTATGCCGGATCGGGTGCAGGTAGATACCGTGCTCACCATGAAGTGAACTTCGCGTGATGACGCAAATGAGATTGGCGTTGGCTCGCTGCGGTCGTTAACTTCAGCATGCGAAGTTGATCTGCCAATGGAGACTTACTCTGAAGGCGAAACCGCGAAATTGTTTGTATTCGCTCAGAAGTTCAGGAAAAAATCATGTCTTCCTCTAAAAAGCTCGTTGCAGGCAGTCGGTTCCCGTCTGTTGCATTCCCCACCATTTCCCATGGTGCAATGGATCTCGCAGCCATGGAGGGCTGGCGCATGCTTGTCGTCTATCGCGGCAAGCATTGTCCGCTCTGCAAGAAGATGTTCAAGGCCTTTGATGCCATCCTCGATGACTACAAGGCCGCAGGCGTTTCTGTTGTCGCGATTTCGGCTGATCCCTTGCCAAAGGCCGAAGCTGATGCGGCGGCGGAGGGATGGCGCTTTCCTGTAGGCTACGATCTTTCAGTGGATCAGATGCGGCAGCTTGGTCTTTATATCTCCACGCCGCGTTCGGCTGAAGAAACTGATCGCCCTTTCTCGGAACCTGGCCTTTTCCTGGTCAACCCCGACGGCAAATTGCAGATCATCGACATTTCGAATGCCCCCTTTGCGCGGCCTGATCTTGGCATGATCCTGATGGGCATCAATTTCGTGAAGGACAAGGGATATCCCGTACGCGGGACGATGGCCTGAAGTCTGATGCAAAAAGCGCGGAGTTCAAGCCCTGCTTTGCCCCGCGCTCTTCCCCGGCTCTCTTTTCTGGCTCTTGCCTTTCGATCCCGCATGCGGTTTGGTCCCGGCACCATTTGTAGTGAGAATCCGTCATTCCCGGCTGATTCTTCCGGACCGGATTTCTGCCCATGCGCCTTTCCCGCTTTTTTCTTCCCACCCTTCGCGACACACCCAAGGATGCGGAAATTGTCTCGCATCGCTTGATGCTGCGCGCCGGGATGACGCGCCAGCAATCGGCGGGCATCTACAGCTGGCTGCCCTTGGGCCTGCGTGTTCTGAATAAGGTCAACGCCATCGTGCGCGAGGAGCAGAACCGCGCCGGTGCAGTCGAGTTGCTGATGCCCGTGATTCAGTCGGCAGATCTGTGGCGCGAATCCGGCCGCTATGAAGCCTATGGCAAGGAGATGCTGAGGATCACGGATCGTCATGAGCGCGAGATGCTGTTTGGCCCCACCAATGAAGAGATGATCACCGAGATATTTCGCAGTTCTGTGCGCTCCTACAAGGACCTGCCGCTCAATCTCTACCATATCCAGTGGAAATTCCGTGACGAGGTACGCCCGCGCTTCGGCGTGATGCGTTCGCGTGAATTCCTGATGAAGGACGCTTATTCCTTCGATCTTGACGAAGCGGCGGCGCGCCATGCTTACAACAAGATGTTCGTGGCCTACTTGCGCACGTTTGAAAGACTGGGCCTCAAATCCATTCCCATGCGCGCGGACACTGGACCAATCGGCGGCGACCTCAGCCACGAATTCATCATTCTGGCCGCGACAGGCGAGAGCGAAGTGTTCTGCCATGGCGATTATCTCGATTTTCCCGTGCCGCCTTCCGATATCAACTTCGACGATGTGCAGGGCATGCAGGCGACGGTTGACCGGTGGACCTCGCTTTATGCGGCGACATCCGAAATGCATGACCCGGCAGCTTTCGCCACACTGCCCGAGGCCAAGCGCGTTTCGGCACGCGGCATCGAAGTCGGCCATATCTTCTATTTCGGCACGAAATATTCCGAACCGATGAACGCCAAGGTCACCGGGCCTGACGGCGCAGACCATCCCGTGCATATGGGCTCTTACGGCATTGGCCCCAGCCGTGTTGTCGCCTCCGTGATCGAGGCGAGCCACGACGAGGCGGGCATCATTTGGCCGGAAGCCATCGCGCCGTTTCATGTGGCTCTGCTGAACCTGCGCGTTGGCGACGCGGCGGTGGATGCTGCTTGCGGCCAGCTTTACCATGAGCTGCAAGCGGCGGGCTTTGAAGTGCTCTACGATGATCGCGATGATCGCCCAGGCGCGAAATTCGCCAGCGCGGATCTGATCGGCTTGCCGTATCAGGTGATCGTCGGCCCCAAGAGCCTGGCCGAAGGCAAGGTCGAGATCAAATGGCGCAAGTCAGGTGCACGCGAGATCGTGGCATTGAATGATGTCGTGCCGAGGTTGCGGGCGTGAGGGGAGGCAGCTTGCACTTTCTTCTCCCCTTGCGGGAGAA
>JANNRX010000415.1:0-1683 GCA_031401875.1 Hyphomicrobiales bacterium
GGCAATGGCGGCAACGACACTTTTACGTTCGCGGCTGGCCATGGCAACGATCAGATCAATGATTATAACACAGGTGATGTGCTTGATCTGCGTGGTCTGGGCTTTGCCTCGGTGAATGACATCGTGGCGGCTTCGGTCGGACATGATCTCGGCGTCCAGATCAATACAGGCGATGGATCATCGATTGTGCTGGTTGACGTCAATCTGACCAGCATTGCCTCGCTTGGATATCTCTTCGCCTGATCCTTTCAGAAACAGAAAACCGAAAAGACCTCTCTTGGCAACAAGGGAGGTCTTTTCATTTGCGCATCCGTCCAATAGACCGCTTTCGATGCGTCTGAGTGATTTTGATTTCCCTCTTCCCGACGAGAACATCGCTTTGCGCCCCGCTGAGCCGCGTGACAGCGCACGGCTTCTTGTGGTTCAGCCGGATAAAACTCCGGCATTCACGGACGGCAAGATTACGCATCTCTTGCAGCATTTGCGCCAGGGCGATGTGATGGTCTTTAACGACACACGTGTCATTCCCGCGCAACTGTCGGGTATCCGCCATCGCGGCAGTATTCAGGCCAGAATCGAGATCACGCTGCACAAGCGGGCGGCCGCGGATGAATGGATTGTCCTCGCCAAGCCCGGAAAACGTCTTGCCGTTGGTGACACGATCGCCTTCACAGGCGAGGCGCAGCAAACGGTTTTGCTACTTCAGGCCAGCGTTCTGGAGAAAAGCACGGATGGCGATGTGCGGTTGCGGTTTGATCAGAGCGGTCCCGCTCTTGATGAAGCCATTGCCCGCTGCGGACGTATGCCGCTGCCCCCCTATATTCCACACAAACGACCGGTGGATGCGCGTGATCTCACCGATTATCAGACGGTCTATGCCCGTGAGAAAGGGGCCGTTGCCGCCCCCACTGCGGGTTTGCATTTCACACCGGAGCTGCTGGCTCAGATCGATGCGCTGGGTGTGCGGCGCTGTCACGTCACCTTGCATGTGGGGGCGGGCACCTTCCTGCCGGTCAAGACCGATATGATTAGCGAGCATCGGATGCACAGTGAATGGGGCTGCTTATCCGCTGAAACGGCGACGGCAATCAACCAGGCACGCGCGGTTGGTGGCAGAGTGATCTGTGTCGGCACCACATCGCTGCGGCTCATTGAAAGCGCCACGGATGCCGCAGGGCAGGTTCAGCCTTTCAGTGCGGACACAGCCATTTTCATCACGCCGGGGTATCAGTTTCGTGCCGTGGATATGCTGATGACGAACTTTCACCTGCCGAAATCGACACTTTTCATGCTCGTCTCTGCTTTCGCAGGAAGCCAGCGGATGCGAGAGGCTTACGCCCATGCCATTGCTGCGGGGTACCGCTTCTATTCCTATGGTGATTCCAGCCTGCTGTACCGAGCGCCCCATGATAAGTGACGACATCCGCCATGCGCCGACGCCGGATTTCCGGTTCACGCTTGATGCCATTGATGGCAAGGCGCGCGCAGGTGCAATCACCATGCCGCGTGGTTGCATCCGCACTCCGGCTTTCATGCCGGTGGGTACGGCGGGCACCGTCAAGGGGCTCTATCCTGATCAGGTGCGCGATCTTGGCGCGGATATCGTTCTGGGCAACACCTATCATCTGATGTTGCGGCCTGGTGCTGAACGCATCGCGCGTCTGGGTGGATTGCATCACTTCA
>JANNRX010000416.1:0-4164 GCA_031401875.1 Hyphomicrobiales bacterium
AGTATGCCGCGGCGTAACGCTGCGCTGACGGCAACATGAAAGGAGCGTCGCTTGTTATCCTCTGTCAGTTCAGCGGCTTTCTGGGCGGCGATGAGGACGCGATCAACAGCAAAAGCCAGTGTGACAATGATGCCAGAAGCAACGACGGCATCGAAAAATGCAAAATCAAGACGGATGACGCCATAGGACCAGCACGCCACAAACAGAAGTGCTGCGCCGAGCGCCACAGCCCGCCAGAGGCTCCTGGTGCGTTCCCGACCATCCTCAAGTTCCCGACCATCCTCAAGTTTCCGCTCGTTGATAAAACAGCGGATCGCGTCATAGCCGATCACTGCCGCTGAGGCGCCCACGAGCAGGGCAAGGGCTTGAGACGTCGGCCATTGCATGCCGGCATTCAGCAAAATGGGCACCACGGCAATGAAACTGACTGCAAGCCCGACGGCAACGGCGATGCGTGGCATCATGCGTGCCACAGTCCTGTCGTCACAGGGCAGCAGGCGCAGCCGTGCTTCACCGGGGCTCAGCAGAATGAACGGAACCGCCATCGCCAGTACAAAACGAACCCCTGCGTCGACGAGCGATATGGCAAAGTTTTCCGCCAGTGTTTCATGCCCGAACACCAGCTCATGCAGCACAATCGCCGCGATGATGATGCTGAGCGATAAAAGCACAATCCGGACGAACCGCCTTAGAATGTGGGCAAAGGCCTCTTTGTCAGTGGCTTCGGGCGGCACTTTCGAACGAAAGGTGCCGATTGTAGGAATCAGCAAGGTCAATACGAGAAAGCTGACGATCCCAACGAGAATATCCCTTAATCCGGCGGAAGGTGAACTTGCTACAATTCGTCCCAGTATCGTTGCCAGTTCGCCTGGAACGGAGGGAAGCGCCCGAAAAATGGGGCCTAGAATTCCCCATACCCCTTCGATCGACGTCGCAAAACGGGCGACGATTCCAGGCGGCATATCCATTCCGGCGGGAATATTGGCAGGAGTATCTGCAGCGGCGAGTCTTCCTGTTGCAACAATGGCAATGCCAAATGTTGTGAGAAGGCCAAGGGACATCAGAAGTCGAAATCGTATGCTCACGTCACAAAGCCCCTTCGAGCCCACGGGCTCATTCCTCGCAAATCACACTCACCCAGTCTTCGCGCTTTTGCCGATCCCGGATAGGCCTGCATCCGATATGAAACTGCGCGTTTTGCCTGTTTCCCAAAGAGAGTGGTGCAAATGTTCTTATATCGCCGCCGTCACCATGATTTCAACATCATAACCCGTTGCTGCGAGCGCCGGGCTTTGCACCGTCGCACGTGCGGGCGTGTGTCCAGCCACGACCCAACCATCCCATACCGCGTTCATGTCAGCAAAGGTTGCCATGTCTGTCAGCCAGATCTGGGCTGTCAGCAGCTTTGTTTTATCGGTGCCTGCTTCCTTCAGAAGGGCGTCGATGGCCGAGAGAATATCCTTTGTCTGCTCTGTGACGGATTTTCCCTTGGTATTCTGCGCAACCTGTCCGGCAAGATAGGCAACGCCACCGTGGACCACAGCCTGGCTCATGCGCGGACCGATGTGAAGACGCTTGATGGACATGACAATACTTCCTTCTGGGTGAAACAATGAGCTGAGCCTCAGCACTAATGCAGCCCGCATTGGGCGGCAAGTCGAAGTCCGTGGTGAAATGAGAACAAAAATGGTTGAATGAGAACAAAGCTATTGTAAAAGAGAACAAATATGGTACATAACTTTGATTGAAGCCATTCACTGACTCAGACATAAGGAGCTTGATCGATGTCACAACCGGCACTGAAACTCGTGGAAGGAAGCTCCGTGGACAAGACCAAGGCGCTCGATGCGGCCCTCTCCCAGATTGAACGGGCTTTCGGCAAGGGCTCGATCATGCGCCTTGGCAAGAATGACAAGGCGGTCGAGATTGAAACAGTTTCCACGGGCTCGCTCGGGCTTGATATAGCGCTTGGTGTGGGTGGCCTGCCGCGCGGCCGTGTGATCGAGATTTATGGTCCGGAAAGCTCGGGCAAAACCACGCTGGCGCTGCACACGATTGCCGAAGCCCAGAAAAAGGGTGGTGTTTGCGCTTTCATTGATGCGGAACATGCCCTGGACCCGATCTATGCCCGCAAACTCGGCGTGCAACTCGATAATTTGCTGATTTCCCAGCCTGATACCGGGGAACAGGCGCTTGAGATCTGCGATACGCTTGTACGATCGGGCGCCGTGGATGTGCTGGTCATCGATTCGGTTGCGGCTCTGGTGCCGCGCGCTGAAATCGAGGGTGAGATGGGGGATGCTCTTCCCGGTCTTCAAGCCCGCCTGATGAGCCAGGCATTGCGCAAGCTGACCGGCTCCATCAGCCGCTCCAACACCATGGTTATCTTCATCAACCAGATCCGCATGAAGATTGGCGTGATGTATGGCTCGCCCGAAACAACCACGGGGGGCAATGCGCTGAAGTTTTATGCATCCGTCCGCCTCGATATCCGCCGCATCGGTGCCATCAAGGAGCGTGAGGAAACGGTGGGCAACACGACCCGTGTCAAGGTGGTGAAGAACAAGGTTGCGCCCCCTTTCAAGCAGGTCGAGTTTGATATCATGTATGGCGAGGGCATTTCCAAGGTGGGAGAGCTTGTCGATCTTGGCGTCAAGGCGGGCATTGTTGAAAAATCCGGGGCGTGGTTCTCCTATGACTCGGTTCGGTTGGGGCAGGGTCGTGAAAATGCCAAGACCTTCCTGAAGCAGAATCCGGATGTTGCAACGAAGATCGAGCAGATGGTCCGTCAGAATTCTGGTATAATTGCCGATAAAATCCTGGAGACAGGTTCTGCTGAAGACGATGCGGATGGTGTTGATCCACACGCTTGAGTGCGATCGCCGATGGACAGTCCCATTTCTGCTGACTAGGAAAGACGGACCGGATTACTCCGGTCCGTTTTTATTTGCCTCCTCAGGTTTTGGCAAAGCGATGCGGTACATTCAGGACGGATAACGGGCAAACGATTCATGAGCGGCGTCAACGAGATCAGGTCGGCCTTTCTCGGCTATTTTCAGAAAAATGGACATGAGGTTGTTGCCTCGTCCTCGCTTGTTCCAAAGAACGACCCAACCCTGATGTTTGCCAACTCAGGCATGGTGCAATTCAAGAACGTCTTTACCGGTCAGGAAAAGCGCCCGTATGTGCGTGCCACAAGCGCGCAGAAAAGTGTTCGCGCCGGCGGCAAGCACAATGATCTCGATAATGTCGGTTATACTGCGCGCCACCACACATTCTTTGAAATGCTTGGCAATTTTTCCTTCGGCGATTATTTCAAGGATCGCGCCATAGAACTCGCCTGGAATCTGGTAACAAAAGAATACGGGCTGCCAAAAAATAAGCTTACAGTCACAGTCTATCACGAGGACGAAGAGGCTTTCGGGCTGTGGAAAAAAATCGCGGGCCTGCCTGAAGATCGAATTATCCGCATCGCAACCTCGGATAATTTCTGGCGGATGGGGGACACCGGTCCTTGCGGTCCGTGTTCCGAGATATTCTTTGATCACGGCCCCAAAATTCCTGGCGGTCCTCCTGGCTCTGCTGACCAGGATGGTGATCGCTTCATCGAGATCTGGAATCTCGTTTTCATGCAATATGAAGAACAGGTGGGCGGCGGACGAACAGTCCTTCCAAGACCGTCGATTGATACGGGTATGGGCCTCGAACGTATTGCGGCCGTGATGCAGGGAACCCACGACAATTACAATATCGATCTGTTTCAAGCCCTGATCCGCGCCGTTTCCGAGATTGTCGGCGGCGATCCTGACGGACCGCAAAAAGCCAGTTACCGCGTGATTGCCGATCATGTGCGCTGTGCGGCTTTCCTTGTGGCCGACGGTATATTGCCGTCCAATGAAGGCCGTGGCTATGTTCTGCGCCGTATCATGCGCCGTGGCATGCGCCATGGTCAGCTGCTCGGCGCGCGTGAACCGATGCTTTACAGGCTAGTACCAACCCTTCTGAGAGAAATGGGTCAGGCCTATCCGGAGCTTGTGCGCGCCGAAGCGTTGATCTCGGAAACGATGAAACTCGAGGAAACCCGCTTCCGCAAGACGCTGGAGCGTGGGCTTCATCTTCTGGACGACGAAACGCGCGATCTTGCCACGGGCGGCGTGCTATCGG
>JANNRX010000417.1:0-10844 GCA_031401875.1 Hyphomicrobiales bacterium
CGAACGCGTGACGCGGAGTTGAAGTGGTGTCATTCTCGGGCGAAGCGCAGCGCAGACCCGAGAACCTCAGCGTATTCGACACCTTTTAACACGCAAGACCATCATGAAAATCGGCTACGTCTACATCATGACCAACAAACCGAGAGGAACGCTCTACGTCGGCGTTACGGCTGACTTGGTCCGCCGAGTCTCTGAGCATCAGCAACGCACAGGCAGTAAATTCGCGCGAAAATATAATCTGGATAAGCTTGTTTGGCATGAAGTTTATGATGACATTGCCGATGCGATCCAGCGTGAAACCAGCCTCAAGCGGTGGCTCCGGGACTGGAAGATTGCCTTGATCGAGAAGACCAATCCTGAATGGGATGATCTTTTTCCAGCCCTTGCTGGAGTTCAATTCTGACGGAGTTTCTCGGGTCTGCGCTGCGCTTCGCCCGAGAATGACATTAACCCTTCCTGTTCTCCGCCCGCGCCTTTTCAATCTCCTCGCGCTCGCGCAGGTAATCATCCGTCGTCTTCGCAGGCGCGCGTTCGGGTGCACCATAGGGGTCGAAACTCTGTGCCGTCA
Source organism: Hyphomicrobiales bacterium (assembly GCA_031401875.1). Lineage (GTDB taxonomy): Bacteria > Pseudomonadota > Alphaproteobacteria > Rhizobiales > Beijerinckiaceae > JADCCX01. The sequence goes on from JANNRX010000417.1 coordinate 569, forward strand.
TCACGCCAACGCGGCAATCCTCGCACATGCGCAACACCTTTGTGCGGTCACTGTTCTGGCCGGAGAACATCCAGTGCTTGCCTTCCAGCTTGGCGGCAATGCGATCAATCGTGGATTTCACGCCGAAGGCCTTGCCGCATTCGGTGCAATGGGCCGGTTCCTCGGTCTTCAGGGTCACGGGCGGCGCACCGAAGGCCTTGAAATTGACGCGCGGCTCCAGCGTGATCACGCTCTCCGGGCATGTCGCGGCACAAAGCCCGCATTGCACGCAAAGGCTTTCGTCGAAGGTCAGCATCGGCTTGTCGGAATTGTCTCCCAGCGCCGAGACGGGACAGGCGGAGACACAGGAGAGACAGAGCGTGCAGCCCTCCGCATTGACGATCACCCGCCCGAACGGAGCGCCTTTCTCCAGTGCGATCAGATCAACCGGTGCAGGTGCCACAGCATGCAATTCACGCAATGCCAGCGTCAGTACATCGCGCTTGCCGCCAATGGGCAGGAAGCTTGAGGGCGTTTTGGCGGTCTGGCCGGACGTGATCGCCCTCAACGCCGCCAGCAGCGCATCAGGATCATCGGTTTCGATGGTTGCGGCCGACACGCCCGCAAAGCCCTGCGAGCCGATGAGCTGGTTTGCGAGAACAATGGTTTTACGCAATCCCTCGATATCATGTTTTGGCCTGGCGCGGGTGAGGAAGCGGACGTTCGCACCGCCATAGGCAAAGATCGCAGCCACCGTTTCAAGACCGATCTGTGTCAGCTCGTTGATCTCGACCGGCAGGACATGGGCAGGCAGGCCATCGCCGAAACGGGCCAGCGCATCGATGATATCGTACCCATGATCGGTGTCATGGAAGAGTACGGTCGCATTCTTGCCGCCAGCCTCCCGGTAAGTGGAAAGCAGCGCGCGCAAGCGGCTGATCAGGGCATCCGCCGTCGGCAAGGCGTAATTGGCGGCACCCGTCGGACAGACGGCAGCGCAGGCCCCGCAACCGGCGCATATCTCCGCCGAAATGACCACGTGATCACCGCCGGGCGTGATGGCACCCGTAGGGCAAAGATCAAGGCAGCGTGTGCAGCCCGTGATCTTCGAGCGCGAATAGGCGCACAGATCCGGTTTGAAATCGATGTATTGCGGCTTGTCGAAGGTGCCGACGAGATCACCGGCCTCATAGATCAGCCGCGCCACATCGACAGGCGATGCGGGATCCGCGCGCAGATAGCCCGCTCTGAGATCATGGGCCGGAAACAGCGGCTGTCCACCAGTGAGGTCAATCAGCACATCGCATTGCGAGGTCAGGCCATCGCGGCTGCGCGACACTTGCAAGCCACCACGCGACGAAACGGCAGGTTCGCCAAAACCGTCAATCGTGACCTCGAAAGCGCCTAACCAGCCGCTGGCATTGCGGGCCTTGCCCTTGCGGATCGGAAATTCGGATTGGCGCTGCGGCATCACGCCATCCAGCGTTGACAGAATCACGGTCACATCCAGCCGCGAGCAGAGCTTTGCGGCCGCGTCGACAGCCACCTGATCCCGCCCCAGGATGAGCGCCACGCCGTCACTTTTGAGCGTGACCGCCTTGATCACGGGCATGGGCACGGAGGCTGCGGCCAGAAGGGCTGCGGTCTTTGCGCCTGCCTTGCCGCCCTCGCTCGACCAACCCGCTGTCTCGCGGATATTTACAAAGGAGAGCGTAGCGGGAAGCGCGTTTTCTTCCGCGACATCCCGAAACAAAGGTGCTTCCTGCGTGCAGGCAACTGTCAATTTGCCTTTCTTGCCGGCAAGTTCATTAAAAAAGCTGATTTCGCTGCGGCACAGATGGCGCGCTGTCTTCAGCTTTGCGCCCGGACAAGCCTTGCCAATCGTCTTTGCATCGGGGTTCATTGTGTCTTCGCAGGAGCAAAGCACAATTGTTGTATCGTTCATTTCCATGGGTGTTTCCGGCAGGCGCTGTTTGCGCAGTGTTTGGAATGGTTATAAAGGGCTAGCCCAACAAGAAACAAGCCGCATTCCTCATACAATCCAAAGGATCCACCATGCAGCGTCAGCCGCTTTCCAACGGGACTGCTGCACCTGAGGTGTTTGGTGCCGGTGACGGGGGAGCCGAACTCAGCCTGCCACCGGGGTTTGAACTGATCGCGCTGCGCGAAGGCGGCGATTCATTTGCCTATGCCCAGGAAATAGCAGCACAACGTGGCGCTGGCACCCTGGTGTTCGTGCAACGCTTTGATCTCGTGGAGTTTGCTGTTGTGCTGGAGCCCGATGAGCCATTGGCAACGGCGCGGCGGGCTTTTTACGCCGGCATGTGCGCGATGGCGGATTCTCTTGCCGTGCATTGCCCACCGGAAAAGCCGATCCATTTCGATTGGCCCGATACGATGTTCTTTGATCATGGCGTGATTGGCGGCGGCAAACTGGCATGGCCAAAAGACGCGGCGGAGGATCAGCCGCCGGAATGGCTGGTCTTTGCCGGTATGATGCGGTCTGCCGTCATCCGCAACCGGGACAGCGACGTCTCGCTCGAACCCGGGACGTGGGCCGTTGGCACCGCGCTTGAAGTGGAAGGCTTCGACGAGATCAATCCCGGCGCACTGGTGGAGAGCTTCTGCCGACACCTCATGGTGCATATCGATGCCTGGGCGGAAAAAGGCTTCCGTCGCGTGGGGCGCGAATGGCTGGCGCGATTGCCGGAAGACAAGACGCTCAAGCGCGGCATTGACGGCAACGGGGATCTGCTGGTGCATCAGGCTGGTATCGAGGGCGAGCCTGTGCGGCATCCTCTGGTCGCGACACTCGCGGAATGCCGCTGGTTCGATGCAGAAACGCGGGAGCCCAAGCTGTGAGTGAGTCATGACCAAACTTCTGCGTACGATCCGGCTCGATCCCTCGGATACATTCGTCTTTGACAAGGCGGCCGAACCTGGCGAATGGGCTGTGCCTGGCTCCTTCATGTTTCTCGATCAGGATAGTGCCGCACTCAAAGGCAAGGCGAAAATCGCTTTCCGATCCGGTTTTCTCGGCATCCATTCAGGCGGCTGGTCCACCATCGCAGTTGTGGTTATGGCCACTCAAGCCGAACGCGATGATGCCGCACGCCAGCTCGCGGAGTATCTGATGGCAGAGCATGGCGCGCCGGATATGGGCGTAGCGCTGGCAGCGGCGGATGAAGAGATGGCCTTCGCGGAAAGCTGCGCCCAGCATCCCGAACAGACGCTTGTGGTGATTCATCGCAGACTTGGCGAGGACGGCGACATCCATGAGCAGTTCCGAACCGTGAAAGCCGGGCTTCCCTTCAGCAAGGATCAGATGAGCCGCGTCTTTACCTTTCATGAGGTTGAGGGCGAGGAAGAGGTGGAAGAACACGTCGATCTCGCCGGACTTGTTCAAGAAACAGAAATTGCTGCAAAGAAAGCATGATCATGGACGCCCTGACCCATCACCATAACGGGCATGAATTCTGGGTTTCCTCCGGTCATCTGCTGTTGCAACGGGATGAAGCGGGCCGCCTTCTGGTAACCGATGCCTTTATCAAGGCGTTCTATGCGCGGCCTGAAGTGCTGCCGCCACCGGAGGCATGCGACGCCGAACGTGCGCTGCATGCACGGCTGATGATCGCGCCTTCTGATCCTGTGAACGATGACGAGATCAAAGCACTTGCCGATCCTGATGCACGCGAAAACTGGTCCATGCTGATCGGTTTCCGTGATCTTCTGCTGCGGTCTGAGACGCTGGAACGGGCTTATCTCGCGCTCGTCAAGGACGGCATGGGGAAAACGCCGCCGCTCTTCGTCAACCAGCTCGCTCATGCCATCCTGCGCAATGCCCTGGATGAGGAGGACAATGCCTTCGTGCTGCGCGCGGCAGAAATGTTCTTCCGGCCGCAGCGGCTCACGGTCAATGAGGGCGCGCTGTTGCTGGCGGATGAGGAAACGGTCGACGGCGCCAAGGTGGATCACCACGCCTCGCCGCTGGTCGCGATGTTCGGCGAGCAGGCCGCCAAAGAGCTCGATATTCTCATCGGCGACAACAGCGAGGGCTACAAGGCACGTTCCGATGCTTTTGACATGGTTCTGGATTTTGGCTTCGACAAGGAAGCACGTGGCGCACTGGGTGCGGTGATGGAACGCTGGATCGGACATCTGACCGGGCTTGTGGTGAAAATCCGTCCCATGCCCGAGATTCATGACAAGAACTGGGTCTGGTTCATTGGGCTGGATCAGGAAGGGACGAGGCTGGGCAACCAGCTCTGGAAAGGCAAGGACATTGCCGAGGCCGACCGCGCCCGCGTTGTTGCACTTTACGAAATGACGCTTGCAGATGAAGCGCGGCTCTTGCCCAGCGTCGGCAAAAGCCCGATCTATCTCATTCTCGCCATGGGACAGGACAGGATCATTCGCATGAAACCGCAGAACCTGATCGCAGGTCTTCCTTTGGCGGAGGCGCATTGATGCCGACCTTCACCCTCCCCGTCGGCGTCGTGATCGAGAGGCGGAGTGCGCATTCGCCCTGGGTGGATCATGTCTGGTATGCGCATGCCGTGCTGGCGGAACCGGCAGGGGCGGAACCAGGCACCTCGCTTGGAAAACAGGGCGACAGCGCCTTGTTCTATGCCGGAAGCACCCTGCTTGAGGCGCATACCTATGAAACGCCGCAATACCGCGATAATTTCATGAGCGGAGAGCCAAAGCTCTGGGTCGTGCTTCGGCCGCAAGATGGCCACGCCTTGCCCGAACTTGTGAAGGTGACATGCGACCCTACCGAAGGTGAGGGCTATACCGAAACCGGCTGGGATATCGTCAATGTCGTGGCAATGCCAGAACCGGTGCAGGCAGCGCTGATGGCCTTCATCGACGAACACCACAAGGATCGGCCCTTCATCAAGCGCAAGCGCGACAGGGCTGATCCGGAAGCGCTTGCCGCAGGATACAAGGGGCCGGACCGCGACCGTATTCTGCGTGAAGCGCGAGACAAAGGAGACGGAAATGAGCCGTCCTGAAGACGAAAACGGTTTTCTCAACCGCTGGGCCAAACGCAAACAGCTGGTTCAGAAGGAGGCTGCGCAACTGGAGGATGCATCTGCCGCAGGTAGGCCAGAAGTGGCACCACAAACTGCGACTGATCCAGTGGAACTGCCGCTGCCCTCCCTTGATGACGTGCTGCCGGGCGGTGATGTGTCTGTCTTTTTGCAAAAGCATGTGCCGGATGCGCTGCGCAATATGGCGCTGCGCAAAGCCTGGCTGGCGGATCCGGAAATCAGCAGCTTCATCGAGATGGCGGATTACCAGCTGGATTACGCCAATCCGGATTCCATCCCCGGCTGGAGTTCCAGACTTGAAGGCGTTGACATCAAGGCCATGGTGGAGCGGGTGTTCAATAATGTCGCAGGCAAGGCCGAAGAACCCGTTGGCACACCTGTGAATGACGCGATATCTGAATTGCCGACCACAGAAAAACTGCCTGAAAATATAATTATAGAGATAGAAAACGCTGAAAAAGCCACAATTTCAACCCCTCAGACGCCTCAGCAAGATTATGTTGCGCTGCAAAATAACACTGATGATTCAGGTGTTTATGATACTTCAAAAAAACGTCATGGTGGGGCTTTGCCCTCTTGATAAGTGCAAAACTATAGCCTAACCCTATTTTATAATTATTTTAAAAAAGCATAGTCTTGCCCAATAAGGCCCAAGGTAGAAATGCGGGATAACGGTTTGCAATTGGCGATCAACGCCGTCGGGGGCATTGCTGCTCTGGCCAGGCGCTTGGGCATTGCACAGCCGTCTGTTTCGACATGGACCAGAATTCCAGCGGAGCGTGTCCTGACCATTGAAACCCTGACGGGGGTTTCGCGTGATCTTCTCAGGCCCGATCTCTACGTCGACGAAGCACGCGTCATTGACGACGTGGATCAGGCAAGGGCGCGTGAATACATGTTGCTCGGCTCGCTTTTGCGGCAAGCACCAACGGAAAGCCTGCTGAAGGATATTGCCCGGCTGCAAGGGGATGCTTCCGTGCTCGGGCTCATTCACATGGCACTGGCGGATGCAGCGGAAGAAACGGATTCCGCCGCTGAATCGAGTGAATTTTTCCGCCTGTTTGTCGGTGTTGGCCGCGGTGACCTGCTTCCCTACGGCTCCTATTATCTGACCGGCTTCCTGCATGAGCGCCCTCTGGCACGCGTTCGCGAGGATCTGCTGAAATTCGGCATTGAACGGACAGCGGGTTTGCTGGAGCCGGAAGATCATCTGGGTATTCTGTTTGATGTGATGGCTGGTCTGATCACAGGCCAGTTTGCATCAGAACCGAATGACCAGCAGGCGTTTTTTGCACGCCATATCCAGCCCTGGGGCGCGAGACTTTTCGCTGACCTGGAGGCCTGCGCTCAAACCAGCTTCTACAAATCCGCTGCCCGTCTGGGTGCGGCTTTTGTCGAAATCGAGACGGAAGCATTCGCGCTGCCCGCCTGATTCAGGTGCAGCGTTGATGCCACTTTGATATGAAAACGGAGGAAACTATGGCCCAGGATAAAAAGGCTGAAATGCCGCGCCGCGGATTTCTGAAAGCGCTTGGCCTCGGTGCCGGTGCTGCGGCAACAGGTGTTATCGGTGATGCTGCCGTGACCACGGCGACCGCCGCAGAAACGGGCGATGAGCGCAAGAAGGCCCGTTACAAGGTCACGCCGCACGTTGCCACCTTCTATCGCACGAACCGTTACTGAGGAGGATCACATGCTGATCAAAAGAAAAGAAGCCTCCGCGCGTCGCTCCTCGCTTGCTGCCGCCCTTGGGGCTCAGGCTGGCGGTGTGGTGGATCGTCGCTCGTTCCTGCGCAACTCGGGTCTTGCCGCTGGTGGTGCCCTCGCTTTGGGATCACTCACCATTGGTGCCGTTCAGAAGGCAGAAGCCGCAGGCGGTGCCATGGGCCATGCCAAGGCAGGCATTCCCATCGAGCTGCGCAAGAACATGTGCACGCATTGCTCGGTCGGTTGCACGGTCATCGCCGAAGTTCAGAACGGCGTCTGGGTTGGCCAGGAGCCTGCCTGGGAAAGCCCGATCAACCGCGGCACCCATTGTGCCAAGGGTGCGGCTATCCGCGAGACCGTTTCTGGCGACCGCCGCCTGAAATATCCGATGAAACTTGAAAATGGCGAATGGAAGAAGATTTCCTGGGACGTCGCTTTCAATGAAATTGGCGACAAGATGCTGGACATCCGCCAGAAATCCGGCCCGGAATCGGTCTGGTGGCTGGGTTCGGCCAAATTCTCGAATGAAGGTGCTTACCTGTTCCGCAAATTCGCGGCCTTCTGGGGCACCAACAACGTCGATCACCAGGCCCGCATCTGCCACTCCACCACGGTGGCTGGCGTTGCCAACACTTGGGGTTACGGCGCGCAGACCAACTCCTACAACGATATCCGCAACGCCAAGACCATGATCATCATGGGCGGCAACCCGGCGGAAGCGCATCCTGTCTCCTTGCAGCATGTGCTGACAGGCAAGGAAACCAACAAGGCCAACATGATCGTCATCGATCCGCGCATGACGCGGACCGCGGCGCATGCCAACGAATATGTGCGCATTCGCCCCGGCACCGATATTCCGGTGCTCTGGGGCATTCTTTGGCACATCTTCGAAAATGGCTGGGAAGACAAGAGCTTCATCGCCAACCGCGTCTATGGCATGGAGCAGATCCGCGCCGAGGTGAAGAAATACGATCCCAAGACGGTCGAGGACATCACCGGTGTTCCACCCGAGCAGATGAAGCGCGTGGCGGAGAAATTCGCCAAGGAAAAGCCAGCGACACTGATCTGGTGCATGGGCCAGACCCAGCATACCGTCGGCACCGCCAACGTCCGCGCCAGCTGCATCTTGTTGCTCGCAACTGGCAATGTTGGCTCACCCGGAACCGGTGCCAACATCTTCCGCGGCCACACCAACGTGCAGGGTGCCACCGATCTCGGCCTCGATATCACGACACTGCCGCTCTATTACGGCCTTGTTGAAGGCGCATGGCGCCACTGGTCACGCGTCTGGGAAGTACCTTACGAGTACATGCAGTCGCGTTTCGTCGACAAGAAGATGATGGAAACCTCAGGTATTCCGTCGACCCGCTGGTTCGACGCCGTGACCTATGACAAGAAAGACGTGGATCAGCCTGACAAAGTGAAGGCAGCCATCGTCTTTGGCCACGGCGGCAACACCGTTCCGCGCCAGCCTGACGTCCGCAAGGGCCTTGAGGCGCTGGAATTGCTGGTCGTAGCCGATCCGCATCCTACCAACTTCGTTTCGCTCGGTGGCCGCAAGAACGGCACTTACCTGCTGCCGATCTCGACCCAGATGGAATGCTCCGGTTCGCGCACGGCGTCCAACCGCTCGATCCAGTGGGGCGAGAAGGTGGTGGAGCCGATCTTCGAATCCGCCAACGACTATTGGGTGATGATGAAGCTTGCCCAGAAGCTTGGCTTCGGAACAGAAATGTTCAAGAATATCAAGATGGTAAAGGGCAAGTATGGCGATGAGCCAGAGCCTGAATCCATCCTGCGCGAGATCAACCGCGGTGGTTGGTCGACGGGCTATTCAGGGCAATCTCCGGAGCGCCTGAAGGCGCACATGAAGAACCAGGATAAGTTCGACATCGTCAACCTGCGTGCGCCCAAGGACGGCTCGGAAATTTCGGGCGACTACTACGGCCTCCCCTGGCCGTGCTGGGGCAAGCCGGAAGTCAAGCATCCCGGCACCTTCATTCTCTACAACAACAACCTGCCTGTGATGGACGGCGGCGGGGCTTTCCGCCCGCGCTTCGGCCTGACACGCGGCAAGGATAATCTTCTGCCGGGCGAAGTGGAAACGACGAGCATGCTCGCCGAAAACACCTACCCCGTTGGCTCCGAGATCAAGGACGGTCACCCCGAGTTCACCTATGCCATGCTGCAACGGCTGGGCTGGGACAAGGACCTTTCCGAGACGGAAACAGCCACCATCCTGCGCATCGGTGGTGCCAATCCGGGCACCGTGTCCTGGGCGATTGACTTGTCTGGCGGCATCCAGCGCGTGGCACTCAGCCATGGCTGTATCCCGTTCGGCAACGGGAAGGCCCGCACGGTGGCGTGGAACCTGCCTGATCCTGTGCCGACCCATCGCGAGCCGATCTACTCGATCCGTCCGGATCTGGTGGCGAAGTATCCAACGCGTCCTGATGGCAAGCAGTTCCGCATGCCCAATATCGGCTTCTCCATCCAGAAGGGTGCCGTTGACAGCGGCGTCGCCAAGAACTTCCCGATTATCCTCACGTCAGGCCGTCTGGTCGAATATGAGGGCGGCGGTGAAGAAACGCGGTCGAACCCGTGGCTGGCCGAGTTGCAACAGGATATGTTCGTGGAAATCCATCCTGCCGACGCCCAGTCGCGCGGCATTCAGGATGGCCAGAAGGTTCGTGTTTCAGGGCCTGAGAACAAGTCCTTCGCCATCGTCAAGGCGCTCGTGACCGAGCGTGTTGGCAAGGGCGTCGCCTTCATGCCATTCCACTTCGGCGGATATTTCCAGGGTGAGGATCACCGCAAGAACTATCCGAAAGGCACCGACCCGATTGTGCTGGGCGAAAGCGTCAACACCGTTACCACCTATGGATATGACCCGGTTACCGGCATGCATGAAGGCAAGGTCACCCTTGTCCAGATTGCAGCGGCCTGAGGGAGGACAGAACAATGGCACGTATGAAATTCCTCTGCGACGCGGACCGCTGCATCGAGTGCAACGCCTGTGTCACCGCCTGCAAGAACGAACATGAGGTTCCATGGGGCATCAACCGCCGCCGTGTCGTTACCATCAATGACGGCAAGCCCGGCGAACGCTCGATCTCCATGGCCTGCATGCATTGCACGGATGCGCCTTGCGCCGCCGTGTGCCCCGTGAACTGCTTTTACACCACCCTTGACGGTGTTGTGCTGCATTCCAAGGACCTGTGCATCGGCTGTGGTTACTGCTTCTATGCCTGCCCGTTCGGCGCGCCGCAATTTCCCAAGACCGCGAATTTCGGTTCGCGCGGCAAGATGGACAAGTGCACCTATTGCGCCGGTGGTCCGGAAGCTGATGGATCGGACGTTGAATATATCAAGTACGGCTCCAACCGTCTGGCGGAAGGCAAGCTGCCGCTCTGCGCGGAAATGTGCTCCACCAAGTCGCTGCTCGCCGGAGACGGCGAAATCATCGAGCAGATTTACCGTGAACGCGTCATGCGGCGCGGTTATGGCTCCGGTGCCTGGGGCTGGAAGACCGCCTA
>JANNRX010000418.1:0-10803 GCA_031401875.1 Hyphomicrobiales bacterium
AAAGCCCGATCATCTCGAACTTCAAAGAAGGTCTTTCGGTTCTCGAATACTTCAACTCCACCCACGGTGCCCGCAAGGGGCTGGCCGATACCGCGCTGAAGACCGCGAACTCGGGGTATCTCACCCGACGCCTTGTCGACGTGGCGCAGGATTCGATCATTACAATCCGCGATTGCGGTATCGCCAATGGCATCAAGATGCGTGCCATCATTGATGCTGGCCAGATCGTTGCCTCGTTGGGGTCGCGCATTCTGGGCCGTACCACCGCGGAGGATGTGATCGAGATTTCCACGGGCAGGATTGTCACAAAGGCAGGCACCCTGATCGAGGAAAGCGACATCATGGCGATCTCGGCCGCAGGCATTCAGGAAGTGAAGATCCGCTCGGTTCTCACGTGCGAAGCGCCCAAGGGCGTTTGCGGAACCTGCTATGGTCGTGACCTTGCTCGCGGAACACCGGTGAACATCGGCGAAGCTGTGGGTGTCATTGCAGCGCAGTCCATTGGCGAACCGGGTACACAGCTGACGATGCGGACCTTCCACATCGGCGGTGCCGCGCAGATTTCTGAAAATTCGACACTGGATTCCAGCTTCGAAGGCAAGATCAGCATGCGCAACCGTGCCGTGGCCAAGAACTCCGATGGTGATCTCATCGCGATTGGTCGGAACGTCTCCATCGTTGTTATCGGGCCTGATGGGGCTGAGCGTGCTGTGCACCGCATCCAGTACGGTGCCAAGCTGCGTGTGGACGACGGTGATGCTATCAAGCGCGGTCAGCGTATTGCGGAATGGGACCCCTACACCCGTCCGATCATTTCGGAAGTGGATGGAATCGTCGGCTACGAAGACCTCTACGAAGGCTCCTCGCTTTCGGAGATCACGGACGAGACAACCGGCATCTCCAAGCGCATGGTAACCGACTGGCGGACCAACACACGTTCGGCCGATCTCAAGCCTGCGATGGTCCTCAAGGGCAAGGATGACAAGATCCTCAAGCTCGCGCGCGGCGGTGATGCCCGCTACATGCTGCCGGTTGATGCCGTTATCTCGGTTGATCCGGGCGCCAAGTTGAAAGCCGGTGATATTCTGGTGCGTATTCCGCTCGAAAGCGCCAAGACCCGCGATATCACGGGTGGTCTGCCGCGCGTTGCGGAATTGTTCGAGGCACGACGTCCCAAGGAAGCGGCAGTCATTGCTGAAACCTCCGGTACGATCCAGTTCGGTCGCGATTACAAGAACAAGCGCCGCCTGACAATCACGCCGGATGAAGCCGGTGCGGAGCCGGTGGAATACCTTATCCCGAAGGGCAAGCACATCTATCTGCAAGATGGTGACCACGTTGAGAAGGGTGACTTTATCGTCGACGGCAATCCGGCTCCGCATGACATTCTGGCCATCAAGGGCGTCGAAGAGCTGGCAGCCTTCCTTGTCAATGAAATCCAGGAAGTCTACCGCTTGCAGGGCGTGACCATCAACGACAAGCACATCGAAGTGATCGTCCGTCAGATGCTGCAGAAGGTCGAGATTACCGATGCAGGCGAGAGTGATCTCCTCACGCAGGATATCATCGACGGAACGGAGCTCGAGGAGATCAACCTCCGTCTGGCCGATGCAGGCAAGAAGCCTGCGGTTGGTGTTCCGGTCCTGCTCGGGATCACCAAGGCAAGCTTGCAGACGCGCTCGTTCATCTCGGCAGCATCGTTCCAGGAAACTACCCGCGTCCTCACGGAAGCGGCAGTCAATGGCAAGGCAGATCCGCTGATGGGCTTGAAGGAGAATGTTATCGTCGGCCGCCTCATTCCGGCAGGTACAGGACAGATGATGTCCCGTATTCGTGAGATTGCAACGCGGCGTGATGATCTTATCCTTGCCCAGAAAGCCACTGAGACCAATGCGGCGAATGGTGTCGTGCCTGCATTGCCTCCTGCCGAGTAAAGGATGCTCTCTTCTGAATGATAAAAAAGCCGGGTTATCCCGGCTTTTTTCGTTCAGTAAATATGCTGTATCCTGGCGCGTGTGCAGGCTTGGTGTGTATTTAACGGACACGGCAGGATTGTGCTTTTTTGATGCGAACTCTCTCGTATGTCTATGATATGATGAGAAATATTTTTCTCAATCAGAATGCGAAATACCCTACTTGCAGATTAATAAATACGGATGAACGTGCAATTCCACGTTGACTTTCCCGGTTGTTCAAACCAATAGGATGCGCCTGCTGGATGACCTTCCGCAGCCGCCGCCTTTCCGGTCTTGGCAGATCGGAGTGGACGGTTCATATTTTCAGGGCGGGCGTCATGCCTTCCAAAAAAACAGACAAGGACCTCTCACATGAGCGACATCGCTGATCGGGTGAAGAAGATTGTGGTCGAGCATTTGGGCGTCGATGCGGAGAAAGTGGTTGAGGCTGCTAACTTCATTGACGACCTCGGTGCCGACAGCCTGGATACGGTCGAACTTGTGATGGCGTTCGAGGAAGAATTCGGCGTTGAGATTCCTGATGATGCTGCTGAAACGATTGTTACCGTCGGTGATGCAGTGAAGTTCATCGGCAAGAACACTGCCTGATCATTCTGCATCTTATCCGCAGATGAACATGCGCCGCGTTGTTGTTACGGGTCTCGGTATGGTGACCCCGCTTGGGTGCGGGGTCGAACAGACCTGGAAACGGCTGATCGCGGGTGACAGCGGGCTGACACCTATCACGGCCTTCGATGTTTCGGACATGCCCGCCCGTGTTGCGGCATTCATTCCGCGCGAAGGGGCTGGTGCTTTTAATCCTGACGACTGGATGGAACCGAAAGAGCAGCGCAAGGTTGACGATTTCATCGTCTATGCTATGGCCGCGGCCAAGCAGGCCCTCAGGGATGCAGACTGGTTCCCCAAGACCTATGAAGACCAGTGCGCCAGTGGCGTTCTGATCGGTTCGGGTATTGGTGGTCTGGGCGGTATCTATGAAGCCACGGTGACCCTCAAGGAAAAAGGCCCTCGTCGCATTTCGCCATTCTTTATTCCTGGACGCCTGATCAACCTGGCATCAGGCTATGTTTCCATCGAGCATGGTCTCAAGGGCCCAAACCATGCCGTTGTCACGGCCTGCTCAACCGGTGCGCATGCCATCGGGGACGCCGGACGCCTGATCGCACTGGGCGATGCAGACGTTATGGTGGCGGGCGGTGCTGAATCTCCCCTGAACCGCTTGGCGATTGCCGGCTTTGCCGCTTGCCGAGCGCTGTCGACGTCTTTCAACGACACACCCACGAAAGCTTCGCGTCCCTATGACAAAGACCGGGACGGGTTTGTCATGGGGGAGGGGGCTGGCGTTGTCGTGCTTGAAGAATACGAGCATGCCCGCAAGCGAGGCGCAAAGATTTACGCCGAACTTATCGGCTATGGCATGTCGGGCGATGCCCATCACATCACCTCGCCATCCGAGGATGGTGATGGCGCGTTCCGTTGCATGCAGTCGGCGCTGAAGCGGGCAGGGCTTACGGCGGCTGACGTTGATTATGTCAATGCCCATGGTACCTCGACTCCGCTGGGTGATGAGATCGAGCTGAAAGCCTTTGAGCGGCTTGTTGGCAACAATGCTGCCCGCATTTCCATGTCATCGACCAAGTCAGCCATCGGTCATCTTCTTGGCGCTGCGGGATCGGTGGAAGCCATCTTCTCGATTCTGGCGATGCGCGATCAGATTGCACCGCCAACGCTCAATCTTGATAATCCGTCGGTCGAGACGGCATTGGATCTGGTTCCTCACAAAGCCCGCAAACGGGAGATTAATGTTGCGCTATCGAATTCCTTCGGATTCGGTGGAACAAATGCATCGATTGTTTTTCGCAAGGCTGACCACTGAATTTTACCGCCGTTTTGGGTTGGAATGACTCTTGACGGAATCGACATGCCCGTGTAATCGGGCATCACTCTCGGCAAGCCGTGAGCCACGTGTGTTTCGAAACGCCCTAGTTTTGAAGTTTTCCCGGCTCAAACGTTGCCAAGCTCACGTGACTATAAAAGTCCTGCTGGGTTCATGATCGGAGCGCGTAAGCGTTTTGATCCTCTGTTTGTAAGCGCCCTGGATGCATTGCATCTGTGGCGCTTGTTTCGCTTCGCTGATTTCAGTGCGGCGAGATAATTGTTTCGCCGCATGTGGTTTTCGCCGCAGGTTTCGAAAGTTCAAAGTTTAAAGGTTGTACCATGCCAACGATCAGCCAGCTGATCCGCAAACCGCGGTCCCCGCTTGTGGTTCGCAAGAAAACACCAGCTCTGCAGGAAAATCCGCAGAAGCGTGGCGTTTGCACGCGCGTCTACACAACGACACCAAAGAAGCCGAACTCGGCTCTCCGCAAGGTTGCCAAAGTTCGTCTCGTGAACGGCTTTGAAGTGATCGGCTACATTCCAGGTGAAGGTCATAATCTTCAAGAGCACTCGGTCGTTATGATCCGCGGTGGTCGTGTGAAGGATCTTCCAGGTGTTCGCTATCACATCATCCGCGGTGTTCTTGACACCCAGGGTGTGAAGGATCGTAAGCAGCGTCGTTCCAAGTACGGCGCGAAACGTCCTAAGTAATTACAAGAGGTTCAACCGATGTCTCGCCGCCATAGCGCTGAAAAGCGTGAAATCATTCCTGATCCAAAGTTTCACGATGTCATCGTGACCAAGTTCATGAACTCGGTCATGTATGAAGGAAAGAAATCTGTCGCCGAAACGATCGTTTATGGCGCCTTTGACATCATTGAGCAGAAGACAAAGCAGAGCCCGATCGAGATTTTCAAATCGGCCCTCGAGAATGTTGCTCCTGCCATCGAAGTGCGTTCGCGCCGCGTTGGTGGTGCAACGTATCAGGTTCCCGTGGAAGTGCGTAACGAGCGCCGTCAGGCACTCGCCATTCGCTGGATCATTACGGCGGCTCGTGGCCGCAACGACAAGACAATGGTTGACCGTTTGTCCTCCGAATTGATGGATGCAGCGAATAACCGTGGCAACGCCGTCAAGAAGCGTGAAGACACCCATCGCATGGCCGAGGCGAACCGCGCCTTTGCCCATTACCGCTGGTGATGCGGCGCTTATCCCAGCGCCCCACTGACGATCAGGAAAGATAATATGGCCCGCAACCACGCCCTTGAAGACTATCGCAACTTCGGAATCATGGCCCACATTGATGCGGGTAAGACGACGACGACTGAGCGAATTCTTTATTACACAGGCAAATCGCACAAGATTGGCGAAGTGCATGATGGCGCTGCAACCATGGATTTCATGGAGCAGGAGCAGGAGCGTGGCATCACGATCACTTCGGCGGCTACAACAGCGCTGTGGAATGGTCATCGCCTGAACATCATTGATACGCCTGGCCACGTTGACTTCACCATAGAGGTCGAGCGTTCGATGCGGGTTCTGGATGGCGCTGTCTGCGTTCTCGATTCAAACCAGGGCGTTGAGCCGCAGACCGAAACTGTCTGGCGTCAGGGCGACAAGTACAATGTTCCCCGGATTGTTCTTTGCAACAAAATGGACAAGACGGGCGCTGATTTCTACAAATGCCTCGATGATATTGTGAAGCGTCTTGGCGCAAAGCCCATTCCTATTCAGTTGCCAATCGGTTCCGAGAATAATTTCCAGGGCATTGTCGATCTCGTTCGCATGAAGGGCGTAGTCTGGGAAAACGAGAACCTCGGAGCGAACTTCAAGGACGTCGAGATTCCCGACGACATGGTTGAACTCGCCAAGGAATATCGCCTGAAGCTGATCGAAGCTGCCGTCGAACTCGATGATACGGCCATGGAAGCCTATCTCGAAGGCAATGAGCCAGATGAAGCTACCCTGAAGCGCCTGATCCGCAAGGCTGTTCTCAACGCTTCATTCTTTCCTATTCTTGCCGCTTCCGCATTCAAGAACAAAGGTGTGCAGACACTGCTTGATGCAGTGGTTGATTATCTTCCTTCGCCTCTCGATCGCCCGGCGATTAAGGGTCTCGACATGAAGGGCAATGAAGTGACCCGTCCGTCCTCGGACAGCGAGCCGCTTGCCATGCTGGCTTTCAAGATTATGGATGATCCATTCGGCATCCTCACATTCTGCCGTATTTACTCGGGCAAACTCGAAAAGGGCATGGCCCTGTCGAATTCAACCCGGGAGCGTTCCGAGCGCGCCGGTCGCATGGTTCTCATGCATGCCAATAACCGCGAGGAAATCTCCGAAGCACATGCCGGTGATATCGTGGCGCTGATTGGCCTCAAGGATACACGCACCGGCGATACGCTTTGCGATCCGAACAAGGAAGTCGTGCTCGAGCGCATGGAATTCCCTGAACCCGTGATTGAAATGTCCGTTGAGCCCAAGACCAAGGCTGACCAGGAAAAGATGGCCATCGCACTCGGCAAGCTTGTTGCGGAAGATCCTTCCTTCCGCGTCAGCACGGATCAGGAAAGCGGTCAGACCATCATCAAGGGCATGGGCGAACTGCATCTTGACATCAAGGTTGATATCCTGCGCCGTACCCACAAGGTTGATGTGCAGGTTGGCGCGCCGCAGGTGGCTTATCGCGAGACGATCAAATCCCGTGTCGAGAAGGATTATACCCACAAGAAGCAGACCGGTGGTACTGGTCAGTTTGCTCGCGTCAAGTTCATCATTCAGCCCAATGAAAAGGGCGCTGGATACTCCTTCGAATCGAAGGTCATTGGCGGGACCGTTCCGAAAGAATACATCCCTGGCGTTGAAAAGGGTTTGAACTCGGTGATGAATTCGGGACCTCTTGCAGGCTTCCCGGTTGTTGACATCAAGATCGAGCTGATTGACGGCGCCTATCACGAGGTTGACTCATCGGCCATCGCCTTTGAAATCGCCTCCCGCATGGCTTTGCGTGAAGCAATGCAATCCGCCAATCCTGCGTTGCTTGAGCCGATCATGAAGGTCGAGGTCGTAACGCCAGAAGAATTTACTGGTTCTGTCATCGGCGATCTTAATTCCCGCCGGGGCCAGATTCAGGGACAGGACATGCGCGGCAACGCGAATGTCGTGAATGCCTTTGTGCCGCTGGCTAACATGTTTAGCTATGTGAACACATTGCGTTCATTCAGTCAGGGTCGCGCGTCATTCACGATGCAGTTCAGTCACTATGACGAAGTGCCTCGTAATGAAGCAGAGAAGATTCAGGCCAAATACGGCTAAAACCGTATTGTTCTGAAAAGTGCATGCAAGGGTTCAACCGGCGACAAGCGCCACACGTTGAAGGAGTGCCGTTATGGCCAAGGAAAAGTTCTCTCGTAACAAGCCGCATTGCAATATCGGCACGATTGGTCACGTTGACCATGGCAAGACATCTTTGACAGCTGCGATCACCAAGATCCTGGCTGAAACAGGTGGCGCAACCTTCACCGCCTACGACCAGATCGACAAGGCGCCTGAAGAAAAGGCCCGTGGTATCACGATCTCGACTGCTCACGTCGAGTATGAGACTGCAAATCGCCATTATGCGCACGTCGATTGCCCAGGCCACGCTGACTATGTGAAGAACATGATCACTGGTGCGGCACAGATGGACGGCGCGATCCTCGTCGTTTCAGCGGCCGATGGCCCAATGCCCCAGACCCGCGAGCATATCCTGCTTGCCCGTCAGGTTGGTGTTCCTGCACTTGTTGTCTTCATGAACAAGGTTGACCTTGTTGATGATGCTGAATTGCTTGAACTGGTTGAAATGGAAGTGCGTGAGCTTCTTTCCAAGTATGATTTCCCAGGCGATGACATTCCAATCACCATGGGTTCAGCGAAGGTTGCCCTGGATGGTGGCGATGAGAAAATGGGCCGCGGAGCTGTTCTTGCTCTGATGGCATCCGTTGATGCTTATATTCCACAGCCTGCACGTCCTCTCGACGGCACATTCCTGATGCCAGTGGAAGATGTGTTCTCCATCTCTGGTCGCGGTACTGTTGTTACGGGTCGTATCGAGCGTGGTATTGTCAAGGTTGGTGAAGAAGTCGAAATTGTTGGTATTCGCGATACGCAGAAGTCAACGGTGACAGGCGTCGAAATGTTCCGCAAGCTGCTCGATCAGGGCCAGGCTGGTGACAACGTCGGTATCCTGCTGCGCGGCACCAAGCGCGAAGATGTCGAGCGTGGCCAGGTTGTCTGCAAGCCCGGCACCGTCAAGCCACACAAGAAGTTCAAGGCTGAGGCATACATCCTCACCAAGGAAGAGGGCGGTCGTCATACCCCGTTCTTCACGAATTATCGTCCACAGTTCTATTTCCGCACAACTGACGTGACCGGCATGGTCAAGCTGCCTGATGGCACCGAAATGGTGATGCCTGGTGACAACGTGACGTGTGAAGTCGAACTGATCACGCCAATCGCCATGGAAGAGAAGCTGCGCTTCGCTATCCGTGAAGGTGGCCGCACGGTGGGCGCAGGCGTCGTCGCCTCGATCATCGACTAACCATGATACGAAACCTGGAGCGTGCCGTTTTGGCGGTTCGCTCTCTCTGGTCAAGGAACTATTGTTCCAGACAAGGAAATGCAGGCCCGCGATGAACGGACAAACGATTAGAATTCGCCTCAAGGCGTTCGACCATCGCGTGCTTGACGCTTCGACGCGCGAGATCGTGTCGACTGCAAAGCGGACTGGTGCACAAGTGCGTGGACCCATTCCGTTGCCTACCATTATTGAAAAGTTCACTGTGAACCGTTCACCGCATATCGACAAGAAAGCGCGTGAACAGTTCGAGATCAGAACCCACAAGCGTGTTCTCGACATCGTCGATCCGACACCGCAAACAGTCGATGCTTTGATGAAGCTTGATCTTGCGGCCGGCGTTGATGTTCAGATCCGGTTGTGATTGTTCGACCTCCTCTGCAAAGGAATAGGCCATGAGGTCTGGAGTTATTGCACAGAAACTGGGAATGACCCGCGTCTTTACTGACGGCGGTGAGCATGTCCCTGTGACCGTGTTGAAGTTGGACGGCTGTCAGGTCGTCGCTCAGCGCACAATGGATAAGAACGGATACGTAGCGCTTCAGCTGGGTGCCGCCACTGCCAAGGTGAAGAATGTTTCGAAGGCTGAGCGTGGGCATTTTGCCATCGCGAATGTCGAGCCGAAGCGTGAAGTTGTGGAGTTCCGTGTGGATGAAGCGTCGCTTCTTCCCGTTGGTGCCGAGATTACAGCTGACCACTTTGTTGTGGGTCAGTTTGTCGATGTCTCGGGCATTTCGACCGGTAAGGGCTTTGCCGGTGGTATGAAGCGGTGGAACTTCCACGGTCTTCGTGCAACGCACGGCGTCTCCGTTTCGCACCGTTCTCTCGGTTCGACCGGTGGACGTCAGGATCCGGGCCGCACCTTCAAGAATCGCAAGATGGCGGGTCATCTGGGTGTGGAGCGCGTAACTACGCTTAACCTCAAGGTTGTCTCAACCGATGTGGAACGCGGCCTCATTCTGGTTGAAGGCGCTGTGCCAGGTACCAAAGGTGGCTGGATTCGTGTGCGTGATGCCGTGAAGAAAGTTCCGCACAAGGATTTGCCAAAGCCTGGCAAGTTCCGCATGGCTGGTTCCGTTACGGAAGCGGCTGTCATTGAAGCTCCGGCTGCTGCTGCTGCAGAGCCTGCCCAGACGGAGGCTTGATCCATGGAACTCGCAATTACCACTTTTGATGGCAAGTCTGCTGGAAAGATCACGGTTTCCGAAGCCATTTTTGGCCTTGAACCCCGTGCCGATCTTCTCCAGCGCATGGTACGCTGGCAGCTTTCAAAGCGTCAGCAGGGTACGCATGACGTCAAGAACCGTTCGGAAATCAGCCGCACGACCAAGAAGATGTATAAGCAGAAGGGTACCGGCGGCGCACGCCACGGTGCCATGAGCGCTCCGCAGTTTCGTGGTGGTGGACGGGCTTTCGGTCCTACTCCTCGCAGCCATGCCCATGATCTGCCCAAGCAGGTTCGTGCCCTGGCTCTGCGTCATGCGCTTTCGTCCAAGATCAAGACTAATTCCATCGTCATTGTTGATGATGCGGTTGCGGCTGACCACAAGACGCAGGTCATGAAGGCAAAGTTCGACAAGCTCGGACTGGGCAATGTGCTGATCATTGGCGGTGCCGAGATTGAGAAGAACTTCCGTCTCGCGTCTCGTAACTTACCCAATGTTGATGTTTTGCCCGTGCAGGGCATCAATGTTTACGACATTCTGCGCCGTGAGAAGCTCGTGCTGACCAAGGCTGCTGTGGAAGCGCTGGAGGCGCGGTTTCAATGAGTATCGATCCACGCCTCTATGACGTGATTGTGGCTCCGGTGATTACCGAGAAAGCCACCATGCTGTCGGAAGAAAACAAGGTTGTCTTCAAGGTTGCGATGACAGCAACAAAGCCCCAGATCAAGATGGCCGTTGAAAAGCTGTTTGATGTCAAGGTTGTTGCCGTCAACACGTTGATCCGCAAAGGGAAGCTCAAGCGGTTTCGTGGTACACTCGGGCGTCAGTCCGATGTGAAAAAGGCGATCGTGACACTGGCCGAAGGCCAGTCAATCGACGTCACCACCGGCCTGTGAGCGAAGGGTAAAGACTATGGCGCTCAAAAAATTCAACCCGACTACGCCAAGCCTTCGTCAGCTTGTGCTGGTGGATCGCTCCGAACTCTACAAGGGCAAGCCTGTCAAGGCACTGACCGTAGGAAAGTCGGAAGCGGGTGGCCGCAACAATGCTGGTCGCATCACGGTTCGTTTCCGTGGTGGCGGGCACAAGCAATCCTACCGTCTCGTCGATTTCAAGCGTCGCGAAAAGCTCAATGCTGGTGCGACCGTCGAACGGCTGGAATATGACC
>JANNRX010000419.1:0-11958 GCA_031401875.1 Hyphomicrobiales bacterium
CCATCACAAGTGCATGAGTAGCTTGAATCGCGACGGGATTATGCGATTAAACGAATCATTCATTCATTCTGGATGGTGACGGCCAATCAAAAGAGTCGCACTGAAGGTGAGTAACAGTGATACCCGAGAACAAGACAATAGCCATTATTGGCGCGGGACTTGTGGGCCGAGGCTGGGCAAGCCTGTTTGCCCTGTCAGGCTGGACGGTCCGTCTGTATGATGCGATGCCCGGACAGGTGGAACGCTGTCAGGCCATGTGTCGGCTGGCCCTCAATGATCTCGCCCGTTATGGGCTTGCAGAGGATCCCAATGAGGCCTTTGCACGCATCAAGACCGCACGCACCATGCTGGATGCCGTGCGCGATGCGGCTCTAGTGCAGGAGAACGGGCCTGAAACCGTCGAGGCCAAGACCGCCATTTATGCTGATCTGGACAATATGGCCCTTCCAGATGCGATTCTGGCCAGCTCAAGCTCGTCGATAGTTGCCTCGCGCTTTACCGAAAAACTGAAAGGGCGGCATCGCTGTCTCGTCGCCCATCCTTTGAATCCCCCGCATCTTGTTCCGATCGTGGAACTTTGCGGTGCTCCCTGGACATCCCCCGAGGTCATCGCCCAGGCGCGTGCGATCTATGAAAGCGTCGGACAGACGCCGATTGATGTGCGCCAGGAAATCGACGGCTTCGTTCTCAACCGTCTGCAAGGTGCCTTGCTCACAGAGGCCATGCGTCTGGTTGGAGAAGGTTATGTCTCGCCGCAGGATCTCGACAAGGCGGTGAAGGACGGGCTTGGCTTGCAATGGTCCTTCATTGGGCCGTTCGAAAGCATCGAACTGAATGCACCCGGTGGCATGCAGGATTATCTCGCACGCTATGCCGGTTTTTTCGAGCGCAATGCCCGTGATCCCGCACCTTCTACCGCATGGCAGGGTGCAGGGGCTGCAAAAGTTCTGGAGCAATGGGGCCGAACGCTGGAACCATCCGAGATTCTAGCACGCTCACGGGCGCGCGATGAACGGCTTACCCTGCTCAAGGCTTTCAAGAAAAAATTCAAACGCTGATACTGCGCTAGGGCAAGACGTCAGTGACGGCCAAACTCGGCGCTTGTGCTTGCTTCCCTCTCGTGATCATTGGGCAGACCTGATCGAATGGAGAAGCCACCATGATACGCGCCACAAAAGCGGGACATTTCCATGCGCCCGTGGCTGATGTGACCGTGCTTGACCACCAGCAACGGCGTCAGCGACAGGCTATAGCCAGGACCGTCGCTGGACTGGAATTCCAGATAGACCTTGGCGATGCGCCAACGCCCGGCCGTGGCGATTGCTATGTGTTGGAAGATGGTCGGCTGATTGAAATCATAGCCGCTCCCGAAGAGCTGATGGAGGTGCGAGGCAAGGATGCGCTGCATATCACCCGGCTTGCCTATCAACTGGGAAAACAGCAGCTTGAATGCGAGATAACTGCCAAATTCATACGCCTGCGCCGCGATGCCAGACTTGCGGACGCATTAAGACATTCAGGCGGCAAAGTGCTTGATGTGAACGCGCCTTTCCATCCCGAAAGCGAGCCTGCTTCTCAGCACAACCATGCTCACGCACCGCACGATCATGCCCATAACCATACCCATGGTGATGATTGCGGCTGTGATCATGACCATGGCCACAAGCATGAGCATGATCACAAACACGGACATTGACGCGAAACAGCCGCGCTTACCCCGCCGTCGAAAACCGGTCAAAGACCATATCGGGACTTGAGGTGTTGTGGCGTGAATAACTGTGCCGTCCAGCCCAGAACTCAACCCCTGATGCTTTCCTGAAATCCATCAGCGGCTCTTCAATCCAGCGTTGTGCGCTCTTGCCCCGGATGGCGACACGCGACGCATCGTTGTTGAATTCCGTCACATACATGGAGCGAAGGGCCGCAAACGGCACATCGCTGATCGGCTTGTCGAAGCTGATGTCCATGGTCAGCCGGTCACGGTCCAGCGTGGATATTTTCAGCTTTGCCTCGCCGCCACGCCGGAATGGTGTCGTGAAGGTCATTGAATCGGGATCAAACACTACCTCCTTGAATTCGACAATCGGTCGTCCCTTGTCCTCAACGGGACCTGCCACGAAGGAGGAGCCATAAGCGGTCCATTTCAGATGCTGGGGTGGCAAGGGCCGGATGCGCCAGTAACCATCTGGCGGATAGACCACCGCGACCTCCTCGGCACGTTCGTTTCTGCGTACCCAGACCTGAATGAGGTGCAGACCCTGCTCCACCCGGTTGCCAATCCGCACCGGCACATCGGCCGGACGCCAGAACTGGGGATAGGTATAGCCAATGACCCAGACCCATTCGGTTTCGTAAAGAGTAACCCGGCGCGGTGGGGCTGGTGGCTTGAAGGCAGGATCAGCCCGGAAATCGCAATTCGTCCAGTCCGCGGCAAAATTATCCGCCACCAACCCGCCGATGTAGGCGGGATGAATAGCCTGAATGCGGAAGCTCTTCACATCAGCATGCTGCATGCGAATGTCGACATTGTCTTTCTCCGCACAGAGCACCGCCTCGGAGCGATTGAAAATCGCAGCCTCTACGGCACCTGCAAGCGGTCCCTCGGGTGCTGGTGGCTGGCCCTGGGCAAAGAGACTGCGGGGGAACAGGCCCGTCGCCGCTGCCGAACCAAGAATGGAGAATTGTCGTCTGTTCATGTTCATTCCCGTTTTATGACGCAACGGCCTTCACTTCGGCAGGCATATCAAATTCTTCCGGAATACCGCAGAGGCGCGTTTGTGCCATGCGGCGTCCAAAATCCGGATTTGCCAGCCAGACACCAAAGGGGATGGCGACGACATAGCCAAGCGTCATCAAGAGACCCCACCAGAACAATTCGGGGCTGCCAATCCATGCCAGCAGCATGACGCTGACACCAAAGGCAAGTTGCGGCCAAAGACCCTGAAACGCCACATCCCAGGGAATGCCGTGCACATCACGCGCCTGGCCGTTCCAGCTCACGGTCTTTCCAAACAGCAGGCCCACCATGAAAATGGTGATGCGGAAGGTGGCAACGGCGCCGAGCAGGAACGAGAAGCTCAGTTCGACCAGCGCGCCAAGAGCAAAGTTGAGCCGCCCGCCGTAGCGGGCGCTTTCTCTGGAAGAGGCCAGAATATCGATGAAGCCTGCAATCTTGGGTGAAAGATACATCAGCAGATAGGTGATGTAGAGCATGATCGCCGAAGCCGCGGGAAAGACAGCAGCATCCGCAAGGAATGGCTTCACGGCAGCCAGCGCAATGAAGACTGTCCAGGCCGGTGTGCCCAGAAACATCAGGATGGCCCAGGTCAGCTGGAAGCGGCTCATTGGCAACAGACCTGGCGTGCCGATGAGCTGCCAGTATTGCATGTTGCCCTGGCACCAGCGCGTATCACGCTTGGTGAATTCCAGGATTGTGGGCGGGTTTTCCTCCCAACTCCCCATCTCGATCGGCAGCACGCGACACTCGTATCCGGCGCGGCGCATGAATGTCGCCTCCACCTGATCATGGCTCAGAATATGTCCACCCAACGGTGGCCCGCCTGCCAGTACCGGCAGATGGCATTCATCGCGGAAAGGCTTGATGCGCACAACAGCATTGTGGCCCCAGAATGGCCCGCAATCGCCCACCCACCAGGCTTGCCCCATGGTATAACTGCGCATGCCATGGCGCATGCCGAACTGGAAAATTCGAGCGAAGGCGGACTGCGTCGGCATGCCGACAACAAGGCTCTGCAGAATGCCGATCCGCGGGTAAGCCTCCATCACCCGCACCATCCGGGCGATGGTCTCGCCCGCCATGAGGCTGTCGGCATCAAGCGGCAGCATCAGCTCGTAATCATCGCCCCAGCGTTCGCAGAAATCCCGCACATTGCCGGCCTTGTAACCGGTGTTTTCCGTGCGACGACGATAAATGATATTATCCGGATTGCCGCGCATGGCTTTCCAGGTATTGAACGCGGCCTCTTCCTGTTCAGCCGCCGCCGTAGCATCAGGCGTATCCGACAGCACGAACCAGCCGAAGGCATGGCCCTGCCCCGTTGCCAAAACACTTTCGCGGATCACATCAAAGCGCTTGAGCGCCCGCTCGGGGTCTTCATTGCGCAAGGTCATGAAGATCGCCGTGCGGACGGTGATGCGCTTGCCGCTCTCGGCGGCAGGAAGATAGGGAGCCGTTTCCGTAAGCGGGTTCTTTGCCGCCATCAGTAACCACAATCCGATCGCGGCATTCCAGAATCCCAGAACCGACCAGGGCATGCCGATGAGGAAGCAGACGAACATGATGATATCGACAACAGACCAGCCGCCAGCACCCAGCACCTCGGCCATCCAGTTCGCCATCCAGAGATAGGTCACGATATTCAGCGTTGCCACGAAAATGCGCCGCCACATCAATTCGGCGGAAGATTGCAGGCCAGCTGGCGTGAGGGGGATCGTCGGCAGGGAGACTTTGGTCTTCGTGTTCATGGTCAGCTTTGCGTCTGGAATGCGAGGAAACAGGAGGCTAGGACGTGGCCATAGCATCTGCGTCACGCCGCGTGAATTGGCGGTGAATGACAGGATGCGATTTTCCTTTCGTGATCCGCGCAGGATCGCTAAACCTTGTTCCATGTTTCGCGAACAACTGACAGGCCCCGCCCGTTCACTCTGGTATATCGGCGACAGCAAGGCCGAAATACGCAGTGAGAACCTGCCTGCGCTGAAAGCGGGCGACGCGCTGGTGCGCACATTGTGGAGCGGCATCAGCCGTGGCACGGAGCGGCTGATTTTCCATGCGCTGGTGCCTTCCTCCGAATATGAACGGATGCGTGGCCCAAACATGGATGGCGATTTTCCCCATCCCGTCAAATACGGCTATTGCGCAGTTGGCACTGTGGAGGAAGGCCCTGCGGATCTGACGGGCAAGACGGTCTTCATCCTGCATCCCCATCAGGACAGGATTGTCGCTCCTGCGGCCAGCCTTGCGCTGGTGCCCGCCAATGTACCGCCGCGCCGGGCTGTGATGGCGGCCAATATGGAAACCGCCCTGAACGCGCTGTGGGATTCTGGTGCAGGGCCCGGTGACCGCATCGCAGTGGTGGGTGGCGGCGTTGTCGGCAGCCTTATCGCCTGGCTTGCAGGGCGGCTGCCCGGCGCAGAAGTCACGCTGGTTGATCCGATTGACGGGCGCGCCGCCATCGCTGATGCCATTGGCGTGCTTTACAGGGCTCCCGCAGGAGCGCCAGAAAACTGCGATGTGGTATTTCATGCCAGTGCCAATCCAAAAGGCTTGGCAACCGCTCTCGATTGCGCCGGATTCGAAGCTACATTGGTCGAGGTTTCATGGTTCGGCGACAAAGACGTTTCCGTGCCGCTCGGTCGCGCCTTCCACAGTGGTCGGCTGAAGCTGATTTCCTCGCAGGTCGGGCAAGTCGCATCCTCAAGGCGTCCGCGCTGGGATTATGCCCGCCGCATGCGCAAGGCCATGGAACTGCTTGCCGACGAACGGCTTGATGCACTCATCGGCGACGAAATCGCTTTTGATGACGCACCTGCGCTGCTTCCCGGCGTGTTCTCAGGCGACGCGAGCGGACTCGCGCCTGTCATCCGATACGGTTGAGGCCGGCCTCGGGGTTGCCTGCGCAATCGTCTTCCCACCGCGCTTGTCGAACGCTTCCAATGCCCCGGCAATCAGCAACAGCAGGATAATGCCTGCAATATTCACCACATGTGCAACCATCCAGCTCATGCCCAGAAGGTCGATGGCGACGCCACCCGCCATTGACAGGGCGACGCCTGCCAGAAAACAGCTGAACGAGTTGCGACCGATGCGGTAAAGCGGCTTCAAACGAGGATGGCTCAGCCACTCCGCTTTCGGATTGACAAGGCTGTAGCAGACATATGCCAGCGACAGGAAATGCACCATGCGGGTGTAATGCGCGATAGTGATCGCATCCGGAGGATAGATGAGTTCGTTCAGTCCGTTGAGCGCACCCGAAAAGCTGTCGTAAAAAATCCAGCCCGTCAGCGGCACGGAAACAACAAGAACAAGAATGGCCAGGCTCAGCAGCAAAGGCTGGTTGCGGGGCGGTGCCTTCAGCCAACCCACGCCGAAGCTGAACCCGATGAAAAACAGGAACTGCCAGGCGAAGGGATTGAAATACCAGCTGGCGCCCGTCACCGGATGCCCTCCAAGATTGAAGCGGAATATCCAGATTGTCAGCCACAGCAGCGCCGAAGCACCAAGCACAAGCCATGGCGAGACCCTTGATACCACCATGGCCGGAACGACCAACGCCAGCAAAATGGTGTACATCGGCAGGATATCGAAGAAGGCCGGCACATAGCGCAATGTCGCATAAGCAAAGAGCGCCGATACTGGCGTATCCCTCAGGAACTCCAGATCGTAACGCACAGCCATAAGGTTGTTGCCCTGGTAGGAATCCAGCGCCAGCGCGGCAAACCCCAGGGTGAGGAGCATGATGACATGGGCGCTGTAGAGCTGCACTATCCGTTTGAAGATGCGCCGGGAACCTTCATAGAAGCCCTTTTTCAGGAAGGTTCCCCCGAAAGCAAGACCGCTGGCGATGCCAGAGACAAAGACGAAGATTTCGGCCCCGGAGGAAAACCCGAACCTGGCCGGTATGTAATCGGCCCAGAGGTTGTTTGGAACATGAGCCACGAAAATGATCAGCAGCATGACGCCGCGGGCGAGATCAAGCCGTTGATCTCGCTGGCGCGGTTTATGGGGTTGTGCGGAAATTTCTTCGCTCAAATCCGGACCTGTTGAAAATTATGGAAGCCATGAAAAGGCATCGTGACAAATAGAACAGCCATGCCCTAGGCGAACTTGCAAGGTTCCGGCAAGCCAAGGCTCGTAACGATGAATCACATGGCCGTGATATCCTCCAGACGAACCCCTTTCGAGGTGATTGAGCCAACAGCACCTCCCGAATTGTCCTGATCTGTCATTGCCCGTTCATCAAAACACTGGCAGAGCCGTCTTCTCGATTTTTCAGGAGCTGACACCCCATGTTTTCCGTTGAAGTGCGCGACCGCATCATGATTGCCCATTCCTTGCCCGATCCCTTCTTCGGCCCAGCGCAGGGCAAGCATGGCGCAACTTTTGTTGTTGATGTCGCCTTCTTTCGCGAAACGATGACGCCGCAGAATGTCGTGGTGGATATTGGTGCCGCCCTTGATGTGCTCAACAAGACCCTGAAGCCATTGGCCTACAAGGATCTCGATACATTGCCGCAGTTCAAAGGCATTCTCACCACCACCGAATTCCTGTGCAAGCATATTTTCGATGCCATCGCTGCCGCCGCAAGGGATGGTGCTTTGGGCGCGGATGGCAAGGGCCTTTCGAAGATCCGCGTGACGCTGCATGAAACCGACCTCGCCCGCGCGGCCTATGAAGGTTCTGTTGGGTGACATCGGGTGTGACCTCGGTCGCCTTCTGCATTCCCGGTGATCTCGCACTTCCCACAGGCGGCTATCGCTATGACCGGGAAGTGCTCGCACGCCTTGGCGGTCAAGGCCTTGATGTCAGACATGTCAGGCTTGCCGGTGGCTATCCTGACCCATCAGCGGATGACATCGCCGCGACGGCCTCTGTACTCAAGGCGATCGACAGGAAAACACTCTTGCTGATTGACGGACTGGCTCTGGGCGCGATGCCGCCGGATCTGATCGGCGCGCTGCCGCACAAGATTATCGCATTGATCCATCATCCTCTTGGGCTTGAAGCGGGTTTGCTGCCTCAACGGGAGCGTTTTCTGCTTGCCAATGAGAAGGCCGTGCTTGCCCGCGTCCGTCATGTCATCGTGACCAGCGCCCTGACAGCCCGTACGCTGGAGCAGGATTTTGCGGTTCCGCATCACGCGCTGACAGTGGCCGAGCCCGGTACCGCGCGAGCGCTGCGAGCCCGTGGAACCGGAAAGCCGGTGCATATTCTCGCGGTTGGCGCGGTCTCGCCCCGCAAGGCCTATGATCGTCTTGTCAGCGCGCTTGCGCCTCTTGCTGCCCTCGACTGGCATCTCACCATCGCCGGTGCCCTGGACAGAGCAGAGGATACGGTGAACGCCTTGCGCGATTTGATCGCTGATTCCGGATGCCCTGACCGGTTCACGCTGGCTGGTCCGGTCAGCGATGAAGCGCTGGCCGCGCTCTATGACCAGAGCGATCTCTTCGCCATGTCATCGCTCTATGAGGGCTACGGCATGGCACTGACAGAAGCACTGGCGCGGGGCTTGCCCATCGTAACCTCGTCGGGAGGAGCGGCGGCTGAAACAGTGCCGGATGCAACCGCATTAAAAGTGCCGCCGGGCGATGTCATGCTGCTTTCCGATGCCCTGTACCGCACCATCAGGGATGCCGCCTTGCGCAGGCGGATGGCGAATGCCGCCTGGGCCGCCGGTGCGCTGTTGCCGACATGGGACGACACAGCGCACAATATCGCAGAAGCCATCAGGGCTGTTGCATGAGCAAAGACCATTCCACCACAGTTAAGGGACCACGATCATGAGCTTCAGCCCCGAATGGCTGGCCCTGCGCGAGCCTGCCGACCATGCCGCTCTCAACCCCGAGATGCGGGCAGCACTGACCGCACGGTTCGAACGCAAGGACCATGTGAGTGTCGTCGATCTCGGCTGTGGTGCAGGCTCGAACCTGCGGGGAACATGGTCCGCCCTGCCGCGCTGGCAGAGCTGGACGCTGGTGGATTATGATCCAAAGCTGCTTGAGGCTGCACGGACGCGGCTCTCGCATTGGGCCGATAGCGCAAAGACCGAAGGCGAAAAGCTGGTGCTGCACAAGGGTGATGCGCGCATTACCGTCAGCTTTCGCGAAGCGGACCTTGCCAGCGGCGATTTCGCGCCCGTGATCAATGGCGCCGACCTTGTCACTGCGGCGGCATTGTTTGATCTGGTGTCCCTGCCACGCATCGAAGCATTGGCGGAAACCATCGTCACCAGCAAGCAGGCGTTCTTCACGGTGCTGACCTATGACGGCCATGCGCGCTGGCTACCGGCCCACCCCGCCGACAGCATGATGCGCGATGCTTTCAATGCGCATCAGCGTGGCGACAAGGGCTTTGGACCGGCTGCTGGCCCAGGCGGCACAACGGCACTGGCGAAAGCCTTTTATGGCCGTGGCTATCGTGTCCTGCGCGGCACCAGCCCGTGGATTGTGGACAAGGCCTTTGGCAAACTGCGCGCAGAATTGGACAGCGGCTTTGCAGGAGCCGTTCGCGAGACGGGCAACGTGGACGATACCACGATTAAGGACTGGCTCAGGCTACGCCAGGCCTCGAAAGACGGTGTGACCATTATCGGCCACGAAGACCTTCTGGCCGTGCGAGGCGAGAGTTAACGGCCCTTCAACCCAGGCAACATGCGGCGCAGCACATTGTCCTTGCGAATGAAATGATGGAACAGAGCCGCGCTGACGTGGGCGAGTACGACAAGGGCGAGAATGATCGCGCCAAGCTTGTGCAGGTTCAGCACGGTCTCGGACATCTTCTGATCCGGTGAAGCGAGCGCAGGCAGGCTGAACCAGCCATGGATGCTCAGCGCAGGGTAGAGCGACACACCAAGCCAGCCCAGCATCGGCACGATGAACAGCAAGGCGTAGAGGCCCCAGTGCGTCAGATGGGAGACGGTTTTCTGCCAAGGCTCCAGTGTTGGCTCAGAGGCAGGCGCGCCCTTGCTCAGGCGATAGGCCAGCCTTGCCAACACAATCCAGAGCAGGATGAAGCCACCAAGCTTGTGGTTGTCATAGAGGATATTCGTCAACGCATCGAACTTGGTCACCTCACCGCGATACACCATGTAAAATCCGACAGGGATCATCACGAAGACGAACGCTGAAGTCAGCCAATGAAGATGCCGTGCCCCACCCGAATAGACCTGCGGCTGCACATCCTTCTTGGTTTCATTCATATTCATGCTTCAGCTCCCTGATTTCCGCATTCCCATTTCAGCGTTAACGCGACCTTAACGCAAGCGGGTTTCGGTAGTGATTACACATGAGTGATCGATTCGATGCAGTTTCATGAACATATTTTCGAGAACTCCTGGTCCATATCGAAATGATCGTGTTTGGGGCGAATGACGGCAGGTGACCTGACCAGACCTTTAGGATTGGACCGTGAGGCGAAAACCGCCACGCGCCGCGCACTGCCGTTGGGCAGTGTTTTGGCAGGCCTTTCTTTCGCCTTGCTCACCGGGCTTGCGGGGTTTCTCACCATCACAAGCAATCCGCTTGGCGGCGAACCCATCGCCGTTGCCTCGATTGACAGGATGGCCAGGCGGGATACGGGACCTCTGCCAAGCGATGACAAGAGCGAAACGCCTGCATCTCCCAATGTGCGCGAAGTGCCACGTGATCGCAAATCGCCACAAAAGCAGGATGCCGCAGATGTCGAGACCGAATCCGGAATTAGAGTTGTCCGCTCTGGAGGATCGCAGGCACCGGGCTCCGTTATTATTCGCGTACCGGATGCCAATCCGAGCATCAGGCTTGCCGCACTGGACAAAAGGCTGAGCGAGCGCGGGCGGCACGGCCTCTTGCCAAAGCAGGGGGCAAACGGCCTGCGCCCGGCGGATGTCTATGCGAGGCCTTCAACCCCGCAGCAACGTGCCGCGCCCGCCAGAATTGCCATTGTCATCGGTGGACTAGGCATCAGCGGTAATGCCACCCAGGCCGCAATCCAGCGGCTCGGTCCATCGATCAGCCTTGCCTTCGCGCCCTATGGCAGCGATCTTGAGCGCCAGGTGGGAAAAGCCCGCGACGAAGGCCATGAAGTGCTCTTGCATACGCCGATGGAGCCCTTCGATTACCCTGACAATGATCCCGGCCCGCATACGTTGCTCGCGAACCAGACGCCGGAGCAGACAATCGATCGCTTGCATTGGGTGATGAGCCAGTTTCAGGGCTATGTTGGCGTGATCAATTTCCTGGGCGGGCGCTTTACTTCCAACGAAGCCGCGCTGTCGCCTGTCATGCGAGAACTCGCCAACCGTGGCCTGCTTTACATCGATGACGGCTCTTCGGGCCGCAGTCTGGCCGGTCAGACAGCCGCGAGCGTTGGCGTCTCGCTCGGCAAGACTGATATTGTGCTCGACGCAATCCAGCGCGGCAAGGAAATCGATGCCGCACTGGCAAAGCTTGAGAAAATTGCCAAGGAAAAAGGCAGTGCCGTCGGTTATGCAGCCGGTCTTCCTGTCAATGTCGATCGTATCGCGCGCTGGATGAAGGATGTAGAAGCCCGCGGAATCACGCTCGTGCCTGTCAGCGCGCTGGTGACTTCGCCCAAAAGAAGCTAACCTTACGAGTGATGGTGAAATCGTTCCAGAACCTGCCCTACCGGCACTGTGTGGGCGTGATGCTGATCAACAAGGCAGGCCTTGTCTGGATCGGTGACCGCCGCAAGGATGCGACTCCCGAGCATGTGGGCGGCGGCTATTCATGGCAGATGCCACAGGGCGGCCTGGACCGGGGCGAAGACCCTTACCATGCCGCCTTGCGCGAGCTGGCCGAGGAAACCGCAGTCACCTCGACGAAGCTGCTGGCGGAAGCCTCCGACTGGTACAGCTACGATCTCCCGATGGACGTGGCGACCCAGAGCTGGAAGGGCAGATATCGCGGACAGACGCAAAAATGGTTCGCCCTGCGTTTCACCGGTGATGACAGCGAAATCAATGTGCTGAACCCCGGCCCTGGCCACAAACCGGAATTCTCCGCCTGGCGCTGGGAGCATATTGACCGGCTCGTGGAACTGATCATTCCGTTCAAGCGTCCGGTCTATGAGAAAGTCGTCGCGGAGTTCCGACATCTCTGTGTTTGAATTGAAGTGGCTTTCATGGAAAGCCCTCATCCCGAACCTGTCGAAGGATGAGGGCTGTCTCTAGAGCATGACGTTATTAGGCGGAACCACTGAGACGGAGCAGATTTGGTCCG
>JANNRX010000420.1:0-2572 GCA_031401875.1 Hyphomicrobiales bacterium
CCAGCAAAAGGGTGAAGGCCTTGGTGCATCAAAGGCATGATTCATTTTTCGTTAATCTGCGTTCATCTGTGGCTAAACGCCGTTTTTAGGTTAATGACGCCGTGACGCGGGCACGGCAGGAGCCAGCCCCGGTCGGGGTTCAGCTCGAGGCCGGCAGGAAGTCGATCGGGTAGAGGATGGTGATCTTTGGCACGCCGTCCTTTGGACCGAAGTTGAATTTCTTCACGCGCTCGACGACCTCCGTGCCCAGTGCCGACGAGGCCAGATCGGTCGATTCGATACGGCAGGCCGACACTTCGCCATTGGGGTCGATGGTGATGCGCAGGATCATCTTGCCGCGCAGTCCCGGATTGCTGCGCAGCTCGCGGTTGTAGATGCGGTAGAGCGCCGCCTTGTAGCGGTCGAAGACGATCTGGATTTCCTCGTCCGTGCGTGACGGCCCCGCGCCCGAGCTCAGTGCCCGGTCGGCGCCGGCGGCCGTACCAACGTCGCTTTGCACACGCGAGAACCCGACACCGCCCAACCGGGTGCCGGTACCGGCCACGTTACGGCTCAGGGAAGCGGAGCCGATGCCGCCACTGCCTTCGCGCGCCTGGGCGGTGACCAGCGAGCGCTGGGTCTGGCCGGTGGTCTGACGTCCGCTGTTGCTGACCCGGGCGCCAGTGCCAAGATTGTCCGGCACGTCGCTCATCAGATCCTTGAAGGCGTTCTTGAAGGCCAGTACGCCGGACTTCTCGGCCTTGGCGCGTGCCTGCTGGGCCTCGGTCGGCTTGGGTTTGTTTGGATCGGCCTTGTCCTCCTGCTTTTCGGTCTTTTTCAGCTCCTGGGGCGGCGGAGGCGGGGTCTTCTGGGCGAGACGCACCATCCGCTCGGGGATCTCCACGACCTCGGTACGATCGAAGACCGGCAGTACCCACATTTCCACAAATCCCGAGAACAGCAGGGTCAGCAGCAGGGCGAGCAGCAGCGAGCGGCGGAAGCGGCGCTGATCTTCACCCTGATGGGACCAGGGCATGACCACCGGACGATAGGGGGTGGCCGTGATTTCGCGACTGACCGGGAATTCAGTCTTGGCGAGCTCCTCTTCTTCCTCCAGTTCGGCGATCTCGTCGCTCAGGAGGTGGATTTTGAGATTCTCTTTTTGAATCTTGTCCTGGAGCGCTTTGCGCCGGGACTCGGCGGCGGAGAGTTTTTCCTGGTGCGCGGAAGCCAGGGAACGGACCCGGTGCATGTGTGCCGGGATATCGGCAACCTCGGGCTTCTTTCCCCAGAACAGGGCGCCGGCGCCCATCGCTTCGAGCTTGTCCAGGGCTTCGCAGACCTGGCCCAGCAACACGAGCTGCTGGCCCTGTTCGGACAGCTCCCGCAGCGCGTCATCGACGGCGCGCAACTCCTTCTCGAAACCCGAGACCTTTTTCTCGATGTCCCGGATTTGCGCGTGTAGAGTCTGCTGTGGTGACGGTGTCACGATGGTCCCTGTGGCGTCTAGCTTTGTGAGCCCTTCTGGATGACGGCCAGCGAGATCTTGGTGTATCCGGCAACGGTGCAGGTAGACATGAGTTTCTTCAGGATCTTGAACGGAATGGTCTTGTGGGCCAGGATCACGACCTCATTGGTCTTGGCCACCGCTTCGGTGTTGATGCCGATCGTGGTTTGCCGGATCTGGCTCAGGCGTTCCATCACCGGACGGATGATCTCGTCCTTCGTCGCCAGGATGTCGGCCACTGACATCGTGGGCTCACCCTGCACCATGATCATCTGCTCGCTGACCATGATGACCAGGGTCTGCCGGGGCTTGGCTTCGACCACCGAATCCGGCAGCTTGATCTCTCTGGGTGGTTCGAGTACCTCGACCGCCGACTGGTTCACCAGCAGAAAGAACACCAGGATGGTGAACACGTCCATCAGCGACGTCAGGTTCAGGTCGGACTTGTGCTTCTTGGCGCGCGCCATGCGCTTCATGCGGCGATTGGGCTTCATGGTGCGTCACCGATCGAAATCGCCGGAAACAGGCTGATCTTCTGGGTCAGTTCACTGTCCGGTTGCTTGATCTCGATCAGCCGGACCGCGTCCATCACGTGGATGACATCATCGTATTCGATGTCCGGCTCGACCAGGATGGTGGCATCTTCCTTGTCGCCGTGCGATTTCTTGATCGTCAGCAGGGCTTCTGACAGCTTGCGCAAGTCGTACTTCGGTCCGGTTTTTGGAATGGTGACCAGCACCTTGCGCCCGTCGCCCACTTCCAGCTTGGTCTTGCGGATCATCACCTCGATGGTCACGGCTGGTCTGCTGGAGGCGGCCCCGCTGGCGGCGGTTGGCAGGTCCAGTTCCAGGATGGTGATGCGCGAGAACACCGCGGTCACGAGCAGGAACGGAATCAGCACCACCATCAGGTTCAGGAAGGTGGTGATATCCAGTTCCGCCGCTTCCTCCTTGCGCTTGCGGCGAGTCAGTCTGGACATGGCCGGTCAGGCGTTCGGGCGCGGTTGGGTCGAGGACATGATGATGTTGAGGGTTTTCACCGAGGCCATTTCAAGGCTATCGATAATCTCCCCGGTCCTGGAATTGA
>JANNRX010000421.1:0-10988 GCA_031401875.1 Hyphomicrobiales bacterium
TCATCGAAACGGCGAGCTTCGCGGGCCTCGCGCTGTTTGGCTTTTGGCTTCTCATCCGCAAGCTCATGGGATTGTGGTCGTTATGGACCGGTCGGGTTGCACCACTCGGCGGTCACGATCATTTTCATATGCCGGGGCCGGAGGAGGCGACCCGCTGGTCACGAAAAGAGGCAGCGGCCGCGATTTTTGCGGCTGGCCTCAGGCCCTGTTCCGGGGCGATTTTGATTCTGGTGTTCACGCTGTCACAGGGCATCTTCTGGGCCGGTATCGCCGCCGTTGCCGCGATGGCGCTGGGAACGGCACTGACCACGGGTGGCATCGCAGCCGTCGCGGTGTATTTCAAGGGACTGGCCCTGCACCTTGCTTCCGGGCGTGGCAAGGCAGCATTGTGGCTTCTGGGTGGCCTGGAAGCACTTGCGGCGCTGGCGGTCATGCTGCTGGGGCTGGCGCTTCTGATCGGCTTCTGGTCGGGAGCGGGAGGGGCCTGAGGGTGAGAATTTTAACACTGCTACGTGAGCATTATTGCCATGAGGGCAATAATTCTTGAATCTATGAAGTGCTATGGAAACATCTGGATTGAATATACAAAGCTCTCCTAATCCAAGAGGAGGCTTCCGTGGCCAAGACAGACAATGCCGTCATCCAGGTGAGTGGCAAGCTTGCACCCCGCTTTGATGAGATTCTGACCACGGATGCGTTGCTATTCGTGGCAGACCTTCACAAGCGTTTTGACGCAACACGTAAACGGCTTTTGTCGTTACGCGCCGAGCGTCAGAAGAAGTTCAATGCTGGCGAGACACCGGATTTTCTGGCCGAAACCAGGCACATCCGTGAAGGCGACTGGAAAGTCGGCACGATCCCCGCTGATCTGATGGATCGCCGCGTCGAGATCACCGGGCCGACGGATCGCAAGATGGTCATCAATGCCCTGAATTGCGGTGCGAGTGTCTTCATGACAGATTTTGAGGATGCCAATTCTCCGACCTGGGCGAATTGCATCGAAGGGCAGATCAACCTGAAGGACCGCTGGGATGGCAAGCTTGATTTCACGGATGCGGTAACGGGCAAGGCCTACGCGCTCAAGCCCAACCCCGCCGTGCTCATTGTGCGTCCGCGCGGCTGGCACCTGATGGAAGATCATATCACCATCGATGGGGAGTCGATCTCCGGGGCGCTGTTCGATTTTGGCATGTACCTCTTCCACAATGCGAAGAAGGCCGTTGCTGCGGGCTCCGGCCCTTATTATTATCTGCCGAAGCTTGAGAGCCACCTGGAAGCGCGTTTGTGGAACGATGTGATCGTCCATGCCCAGGAGAAGCTCGGTCTGAAGACGGGCACTGTCAAAACCACCATCCTGATCGAAACGCTGCCTGCGGCTTTCGAGATGGATGAAATCCTCTACGAATTGAAGGATCATATTGTCGGTCTGAATTGCGGCCGCTGGGATTATATTTTCTCCTTCATCAAGAAGTTTGCAAAGAACAAGAATTTCATCCTGCCGGACCGCTCGCAGCTCTTGATGGGCAAGGCTTTTCTGCAGGCTAATTCGCTCCTGCTGATCAAGACCTGCCACCGGCGCGGTGCCTTCGCCATGGGCGGCATGGCAGCACAGATTCCCATCAAGAACAATCCGGAAGCCAATGCCGCCGCATTTGCCAAGGTGAAGGCGGACAAGGAACGCGAGGCGACCAACGGCCATGACGGCACCTGGGTGGCGCATCCTGACCTTGTGCCGGTTGCGATGGAGGTTTTCAACCGCATGATGCCAAAGGCAAACCAGTTGCCGATCCTGCGCGAGGATGTGAATGTCACGCGTGCCGATCTGCTGGAATTGCATGAGGGCAACCGCACGGAAGCCGGTTTCCGCGAAAATATCCGGGTTGGTGTCCAGTATATGGAAGGGTGGCTGCGTGGCCGTGGCGCAGTGCCGATCTATAACATGATGGAGGATGCCGCGACTGCCGAAATCAGCCGTGCGCAGATCTGGCAGTTCGTCAATTACGGCGTGTCGCTGGAAGGCGGCAAGACGGTGACGCGCGACTGGTTCGCCAAGGTCTATGACGAAGAACTTGTCAAGATACGCGGCGAGATTGGCGCAGAGACCTATGACAAGGGCCGTTTTCCTGAAGCGGCCAAGCTCTTCAAAGAGCTGTCATTGGCTCCCGATTTCGCCGAGTTCCTGACAACGCCAGCCTATCAGCTGATCAAGGGGTGAAGAGGCTGTGGGCAAATCAGGCCCATGCTTTGAAACGATCAGGATGAGAGGCAGCGTGATGCTGACCTCGAACAATAAAAAAGCCCGCGCAAGCGGGCTTTTTCGTGGTTGAGATGCTGCTCTTTTTATGAGCGCGGTGTGCTCACGAATTTCATCTTCGGGGTGTTTTCCACGTCGACTGGAACCTCGAAGCCCTTGCGGGAAGCGTAGGCGATGAACTGCATGTGCACGGGTGCATAGGCATTGTTCGCCTGAATCTCTTTCCAGATATCGGCGATCGTCGCGTTGCGCTTGGCAATGTCCACTTCGCTGTTCAGGCTGTCGATCTTGGTATCGAGCGCGGCATTGGAATAGCCCGTGCCGTTCCAGGTTCCGGCTGTCTGTGTCTTTGTGCGGTAGAGATCGTTGAAGACATAGTGGCTGTCGAAGGTGGGAATGCCCCAGCCGAGCAGATAGAAATCGTACTCACCCTTCTGGATGCCGGGGAAATGCACCCGAAGCGATTGTGACACCAGTGTTGCCTTGATGCCGATCTGGCCGAGCATGCCAACCGCAGCCTGGCAGATGCCCTCGTCATTGACATAGCGATCATTGGTGCAATGCAGCGTTACCGAGAAACCATTAGGATAACCGGCATCGGTCAGCAGCTTCTTGGCAGCCGCCGCATCCGTTTTGGGCCATTGGTCAATTTCCTTGGTGTAGCCGTTGATGAAAGGCGTGCCGATGGTGCCTTGCGGTGTCGACTGGCCACGCATGGTCACGCGCTGGATCGCTTCGCGATTGATCGCGGTGTTCACCGCCTGGCGCACCTTGACGTCGGCAAAAGGGTTCTTGCCCTTCACGTCCGAGCCGCGCAATTCGGGTATACCCATGTTCATGCCAAAAAAGATCGAGCGGTTCTCTGCCCCGGCACTGACCTTGATGCCATCGCTGGTCTGCAGTTTCTGAATATCCTGGGGAGGGATGTCCTGCACGAAATCGATCTCGCCGGAGAGGAGTGCAGCCACGCGTGTCGCGTTCTCCTTGATCGGGCGGTAGATGATTTCGTCGAACTCCAGCGGCATGGAGCCTTTGCCCCAGTAATTGTCGTTGCGCTTCATCACCGTGCGCACGTCAGGCTCGCGCACCGCCAGGGTGTAGGCGCCGGTGCCCATGGCCTGCAAGGTCGCGCCGTTCTCCACTTTCTCTTTCAGGTTCTGCGGATCGACGGCATTGTTGGCCTCTGCCCAGGCCTTGTTCATGATGAACAGGTTGGTGAGGTTGTTGACCAGCAATGCATTGGGGCCCTTGGTTTTGAAGCGAACCGTCAGGTCATCGACTTTTGTGATGGATTCAACGGATACAAGAAGCGACTTCATGTCGGCCGCAGGCTTGAGTGCGCGTTGCATCGAGAAAACCACATCATCGGCCGTCAGCGTTGTGCCGTTGTGGAACTTCACGCCAGGGCGCAGTTTGAACTCCCAGATTGTGGGGTCGCTTGGCAGAACAGCCCAGCTCGTCGCCAGCGAGGCGGCCAGCTTGCCGTCAAAACCACGTACCACCAATGTATCGTAGAAGTTATGCGCCACAACATGGTTTGGTCCGGTATTGCCGGAATGGGGATCAAGCGTCGTCGCATCCTGCGAGCGCGACCAGCGCAGGGTCTTGGCTTCCGCTGAAAAAGAGGAGAGCAATGTGCCCGCAAGCAGTGCTGCGGCAAGTGCAAGTGTTGGTTTCATGATGAGTGTCTCCTTGAATTGAATGCGCCAGTAGGCTGGCCATTGAGCCTAGACTAGCGCGGATTTCAACGATGTCACGTCTGTAAATGCGGGTTATTGCAGTTTGGGGTTAAGCGCATCGCGCAGCCAGTCTCCCAGCAGATTGACCGCAAGCACCAGGGCTGCCAGCGTCAGGCTCGGAAAGATCACCACCCACCATTCCCCGGAAAAGAGGAACTCG
This sequence comes from Hyphomicrobiales bacterium, assembly GCA_031401875.1. Taxonomy (GTDB): domain Bacteria; phylum Pseudomonadota; class Alphaproteobacteria; order Rhizobiales; family Beijerinckiaceae; genus JADCCX01. The sequence continues at coordinate 4,154 of JANNRX010000421.1, forward strand.
TTGCCAACGCGGATCAGGGTACCCAGCGAAGGCTCGGTCTGGGGCAGACCGACGCCAAGAAATGACAGTGTTGCCTCGGTGATGACAGCCAGTGCCAGATTGATGGTGGCAATAACCAGCACCGGGCCGATGACATTGGGAAGTACGTGGCGAAACAGGATGGTCGTTTTCGACAAGCCGATCAGCCGCGCAGCATGCACGTAATCCTTGTTGCGTTCCACCATGGTGGAGCCACGCACAGTGCGGGCGTATTGTACCCAGAACGAAAGTCCGATGGAGACAACCAGCACCCAGAACACAAGGGCTTCGGATTTTGCCGTGCCAACCAGCGCTCTCGTGGTGCCATCGATCAGAAGGGCAATCAGGATGGCCGGAAAGGTCAGCTGCACATCCGCGACACGCATGATGATGGAGTCAATCCTGCCGCCGAAATAGCCTGCGATCAGACCAAGGGCAATGCCGATGGTTGCGGCCAGAATCACGCCAAAGAAACCGACGGTGAGCGAGATCCGCATTCCGTACAGGATGGAGGACAACAGATCCCGGCCTTGCTGGTCGGTACCGAGCAGGAATTTCCAGTCACCGTCCCTGGACCAGACCGGCGGCTTCGACCCATCGAGCAAATTCAGTGTTTGCAGATCAAGCGGGTTATGCGGCGCAATCCAGGGAGTAAAAACAGCCGATGCGATCAGAACAAAGGTCACCAGCGCCGCCAGCATCGTCACCCACGAACGGGTAAACGAATACCAGATATCGGAATCAAGCCAGCGCCCGTACATGGACACTGACGGCGGTGCAGTGCTGACCGCTGAAGAGGATGCCTTGGCGTCTTCGGGGGAAATCTGCATGTTCAGGCAACTTTACCGGCAATGCGAATGCGTGGATCAACAGCGGAGTAAAGCAGGTCGACGGCAAGGTTGATGAGAACGAACAGCGTAGCGACAAGCAGAAGATAGGCCGACATGATCGGAATATCGACGGTCTGCACCGCTTGCAGGAACATCAGTCCCATGCCAGGCCATTGAAACACTGTTTCGGTGATGATGGCGAAAGCGATGATCGAACCCAGTTGCAGGCCGGTAATGGTGATGACCGGAATCAGCGTGTTCTTCAGTGCATGGCGAAAATGCACCGAGCGGTCTGGAAGGCCTCGAGCACGGGCGAAGCGGATATAATCGGTCCGCAATACCTCCAGCATTTCAGAACGTACCAGGCGCATGATCAGCGTCATCTGGAAGAGGCCGAGCGTGATCGCCGGCATTATCAGCGAGCGCCAGCCCTCCAGTGTCAGGAAACTTGTTGTCCAACTGCCGAGTTTAACCACGCCTTGCCGCCCGAAAGAGGGAAGCAGCCCCAATGTCACCGAGAAGGTGAAAATAAGAAGAATACCGATCAGGAAGGTTGGTAGCGAAACCCCGATCAGCGAGATCATCTGAAACAGTCGCGAGAGGATGCTGTTGGGGAATATGCCGGTGTAGACCCCCATCGGAATGCCGACCAGCAAGGCAAACAAAGCGGATGCCAGCGCCAGTTCCATGGTGGCTGGAAAGCGCTCCCCGATCAGCTTGGCAACCGATTGCTTGTTCTGATAGCTGATGCCGAATTCGAAACGCGCCGCATTTCCGACAAAGCGACTGAATTGGATGACAACGGAATCGTCCAGTCCCAGATCCTTGCGAATCCTCAACCTCTCCTCAACGGACGTGTCCTGACTCACCATCTGCTGCGTCGGGTCACCGACAAAACGGAAGAGAGCAAAGGCAATGAGGGCGACTGTCAGGAGAACAAGAACAGCTTGCCCCAGACGTCGGATGATGAAAGCGAGCATGAGCGGTTTCTAACAAAACGATAACTGAACCGGCATAAGCGCCGGTTCAGTCGGGATTTCGTACGGGTTGTGCGCGAGAGCCGTTATTTCTTGGTCACCCAATAGAACAGTGGCTGATTGTCTGCGCGCTGGACGATCTCGACATTCTTCGAAACGCCCCAGGCCAGTGCCTGCTGATGCAGCGGAATATAGCCGACATCATCATGCACTGTCTTGAATGCTTCAAGGATCATGGCTTCGCGCTTGGCGGTATCCACCTCAACCAGAACTTTCGTGGCAAGTTCATCCACCTTCGGGTTGCAATAGCCGCCGTTGTTGAACTGGCCTCTGCCGCCTGTGCCATCGGGGGTGCGGCACATCAAGAGATCATTCAAGACGTTGTGCGCATCCATGGTGCCGGGCGTCCAGCCCAGCAGGTAGAAAGGCACATTGTAGATCGGCGAATTGGCCTTGGCGAAGAACTGCGCGCGCGGCACTGCCTGCAGGTTGATCTTGACACCGATGCGGGCAAGCATCGCGGCCACAGCCTGGCAGATCGGTCCGTCGTTGACGTAACGATCATTGGGGCAATCGAGGTCAACCTCAAATCGTATATTGTCCGTGCCCTGACGCGGATATCCTGCTTCATCCATCAGCTTGTTGGCAGCGGCGAGATCGAGTGGCAGGCGCTGGATCTGGCTGATCTGTGGGTAGATCAGTGGTGAGACAAGCGACGATGCGGGCGTTGAAGCATTGCGCATGACCTGGCGCTTGATCGCTTCGATATCCACGGCCTGATAGAAGGCCTTGCGAACACGCACATCCTTGAAGGGGTTCTTGCCCTTGACGGATGATGCGGTCAGTTCTGGCCGCAGCTGATCGAAACCGAGATAGATCGTGCGGACTTCTGCGCCTTCAAGCACCCGCGCATTTGCACTGGCGTTGATGCGAGCGACATCCTGCAAAGGGACAGGATCAATCACATCAACCTCGCCCGACAGCAGCGCAGCTACACGGGTGGGGGCGGAGGTGATCGGCGTAAAGATTACCTTGTCGAGGTTATGCTCGGGTTTGCCCCACCAGACCGCATTCTTTTCAAAAGTGGTACGCACGCCCAGCTGATGCTCGGTGATCTTGAATGGGCCTGTGCCATTGGCGTTCAGCACGGCGAAGCCAGGCGTTGTGTCCTGCGGGGCGGAAGGTTGCGTAGCGTTGTTTGCTTCGGTCCATTCCTTATCCATCATGTACCACGTATCCCAGGCAAAATGCAGGATCGGGTTCGGGGTCTTTAGCTTGAAATCGACGGTGTGACTGTCAACCTTCACCGTTTCCAGATCCTTCGGCAGACGCACCGAGAGCTGGGAGTTGCGTGCCGCTGTCCGCGTCGCCGTGAAGACCACATCATCGGCATTGAAATCATTGCCTTTGTGGAACTTGATGCCCTTGCGCAGGTGAAAGCGCCAGCGCGTGCCCCCATCCAGAACTTCCCAGCGCTCAGCGAGACCAGGGATGATCTTGAGGTTCTTGTCGCGTGCGGTCAGGCCTTCGTAAACATTGCCCTGAAGACCCAGTGTCGTTGTTTCATTCAGGCTGTGCGGGTCAAGCGTGTTGAGATTGCCCTGAAAGGCGTAGCGCAGGGTTTGCTGCGCAGATGCAGGCGCAACACCGGCCAGAAGTGCTGCGAATGCAGTAGCCGAAAGACATTTTCTGATCATTTCTGTGAACTCCTCCGTCGCGCGGATTGCATTTTCGCGCGTACACAATGATCAAGTGTAGCAGCGCAAAGGCGCGAGTCCAGAGGTTATAGCCGCTTTCATGATAAGCTGGCTATTTCCAGTGCTTTGGAGGCGATGCTGACTGCCAAAGCCGTCAGGTTTTTTCCACATTGCGTGCATTGTTTCTGCGGTGCGGAATGACAGCATGCATCATGTTGCTAGCCTCAATATGCGTTTCGGACATGGTGGCCCTTGCGGCCGTCTTGCGCGCAGAAAGCCGCATGGCGATTTCACGCGGTGTATTGTTCTGTGAGGCCTTGGCAAGCATTTCACCTGCCGCTGGTTTCGAAGCATCGGGGGCTTCGTGATACCCGGCCTGATTCCAGCGTCCCTCAGGGCGCAGAATGACAAGAGGATCAGACTCCGCTGTGACAGCATTAGGCGTATCCGCAAAATCCAGCCGCATTTCGTAATGGGGGAGACCATAGATAAAGATGGGTGCCTTGGTCTCATCAATTCTGAAGCCCAGAACGGCCCAGAATGGCACCAGCTCCTCGCGCGCCACACCTGAAAGGCGCTTGTATCCCTTGTCACGGCAGAACGTAAAAGCGGCCTTTGCCAGCTTGAATGAAATGCGCGATTTGCGGTGTGTCGGTCGAACCGCAAGTCGCTCTATGCGGGTAAAATCCGCGAAATACCGGATACGTACTGTCGCGACGGGCTCTCCATCAACAAAGCCGATGAGATGTGTTGACGAAAAATCATTGCCATCAAAATGCTTGGCATAGAGATGTTCCGAATCTGAAAAGTAAGCTGAGCCCCGAATGGCAAAAACCTTTGCCATATCTTCAAAGTCCCTTGCGACCTTGATGCGATAGCCTGATTTATCAAGTGTAGAATCAAAGGAATCATAATCAGGGACCACGGGGATCAAATCGATGAGTGTGCTTGAAGTGGGCCCTTTTTTTGCCCGGTCAATTTTACAGGGTTTCGCATCAAGTGACCCAGTTGAACTGACTTTTTCAATATTACTCATAGTCTTGTATTCCTTCTTTAACGCAACCAGTAACGAATTGTTAACCCAGATTTTCCCTCCTGCGCGTTGGTAAATTGATAACAGTGGAGTCTTGATATGAACACAGAAAGCAACTATGGGTTGTATTCATGAAGGATATTCAAGAAACTCTCCTTGGTATTGCCTATGTTGTGCAGATCGCGCGTGCGGGGAGTTTTCGCGCTGCGATGCGCGAGACAGGCACCGGGTTCAAGACCTTGCAGGACCGTGTTCTGGCGCTGGAGAAGAAAATCGGCCTTATTATTTTCCACCGCACGCCGGATGGCGTTGTGCTGACAAGAGAAGGTCAGCGTGTCGTCGAAGAAGCACAGAGGATTGATGAAGCGGTCAGTCGCATTATTCGCCTGGGCAAGTCTTTGAGCAACGAGACTGAAGGAGAAGTCCTGATTTCAACAACCGAGGGCCTTGGAACATTCTGGGTTTCTCCCCAGATGCATTTCTTCAGCAAGCTGCATCCCAAGATATCGATCAGACTTCACCCCAGTATGTCGATTATCAATATGCGACGGTTTGAAACGGACCTGGCGCTGCAAGTGATCGAGCCCGTTACACCCGAAATCAAACGTGTGCGTGTTGGACGCCTGCATCTCATGCTGGCCGCGTCGCCCTCATACATTGCAAAACACGGTGAGCCAAAATCCATAGCGGATCTGAAGAGCCATAAATTTGTTTTCCATACCAATCCCCAGTTCAGTGACCGGCACAGGATTGAACAGGCGGTTGGTTCCAAGCTTGAACAATCACAGTTCGCGGTGATGCAAAACAGTTCTGCCCATTACATGATGCTGCTCCAGGGCTTCGGCATCGGGTTCATTCCGAGTTATGGCTTTGCAATCGGGGTGCAGCTTTCTCCCATCAACGTGCCGGTCAATTATGCGCTCGATATCTGGCTCTGCTTTCATGAAGATGCGCGCAGCATTCCGCGCATCGCAGCCGTGATCGACTGGATGAGCGAAGTCTTTGATCCGCGCTTGTTCCCATGGTTCCGGCGGGAATTCGTCTATCCCGATGACTTCGGCAAGCTTACCGAAAGCAACGATATCAAGGAGATCATGCAGAGCGTGTCGCTGTCCGGCTAAAAGTGTGAAGTCCGTTTGCGCAACATGCCCTATCGCGAAATTTTTGCTTCGATGGCTTCCCAGATCGGCACAGCCAGATCCGGGCCTCCAAGCCGTTTGATGGCGCGAATGCCAGTGGGTGACGTTACATTGATCTCGGTGAGGTTTCCTGCAATCACATCGATGCCTGTGAACAGCAAACCACGCTCCTTCAGGATTGGCCCGATACGGTCGCAAATCTCTTTTTCGCGCACTGAAAGTTGTGTCGTTTCTGCTGCACCACCACGGACCATATTGGCGCGTATATCGCCGGGCTGCGGGACTCGGTTGACAGCACCAAGGGGTACGCCATCGACAAGGACAATCCGCTTGTCGCCGTCGATCACCTCGGGCAGGAAGCGCTGAATCACCCACGGCTCACGTGAATCTGCCAGGAACATATCGCAGAGCGGGCCGAAATTCGGATCGTCTCCAGTCACCTTGAAAATCCCGGCGCCGCCATTGCCATAGAGCGGTTTCATCACCACCGCTCCATGCTCTGTGCGGAAGCTCTGGATCTGCTCCCTGTCGCGTGTGATCAGCGTCGGCGGCATCAGATCTGGAAACAGCGTCACCATGATCTTTTCCGGCGCGTTCCGGACATGGGCTGGATCGTTCACCACCAGTGTCCGGGGGTGGAGGCGCTCCAGAAAATGCGTCGCGGTGATATAGGCCATATCGAAGGGCGGGTCCTGCCGCATCAGGATCACGTCGAAACTCTCAAGCGGTTTTAACATGGCTTCACCAAGGGTGACATGGTCTCCCTCCACGTCCCGCACCGTGATGGGGCTGACGCGGACAAAAACTGCACCATCTTTCATGGCCATCGTCCCGGTCGTGTAGAAAAACAGTTCGTGGTTTCGCGCCTGCGCTTCCAGCAGCAGGGCGAAGGTCGAATCCCCTTTGATGTTGATGGCGGTGATGGGGTCCATCTGGACAGCGACTTTGAGGGTCATGGAGAGCCTTTCGTGATGCCGTGATGTGGGGGCTGAGCCCCCCAAAGGTCAAGCGGCCATAGGGCCCCCCGGATCAGAACATGAGCGCGCACGCCAAAGCGCCATGAAAATTGTCGTCTACAGGTTATCATTCTCCGGCATTGACGATATGCCTCGGCCATTTCCAGGGCGCAATCAGCACCGCG
>JANNRX010000422.1:0-3179 GCA_031401875.1 Hyphomicrobiales bacterium
CGAGAGAAGAGTTCATGCAATTGAGATCATGTCACCGTAATCACGTAATCACCAAGCCGAAGCTACGAGAGAAGAGTTCATGCAATTGAGATCATGTCACCGTAATTCAAGCGCGGTCCCAAGCCTGGCAGCAAGCAGAATGTGGCCAGGTCATCTTTAAAATGTGTGCAATGCAATATCTGATATACAACCTTGCTGCGGAATGATTGTCCTGTCCAATAGTTCAGACAAGAACCAATTAGCTATGCGTTAACCATTTTTTATTACTCTGAGAATGGTAATCATCGGGATGTGAATAAGAAGATGAAATATCTGAGTTTTTTCAAGAAAACCTCTCGTTCATCGTCCGTTGCAGCTGAAGTTGAATCATTTGATGTCGCTCAAAAGGGCATGAGCGAGGCTGTGCTTGCAAAACCGGAACACCGCGATGTCAGCGAAACCATTCGTCTCATGCAGGCGGATGTCCGCAAGGATGTGCGTGAGGTGGGCAATGCCAGCCTTGCGATGAGCCGGCATCTGCGTGATGTTTTCGGCTTTGTGGGCACGCTCAAAAGCGACGGAGAGTCGCTTGCAGCCATTGCGCGAAGTTCGCGTGAAAGTGCCAATCAGATCGCGTCAGCGATCGATGGGCTCAACCGTGACAGCGAAGCCATCCAGAGCAATATCCTGCGCTCGGAAAAAACCATCGATCAAGCAGATGCGCAGGCTCGCAATGCGATTGCGGGGGCTGCTGAACTGCGCAAGGCCATCGACGAAATCGGCAGCGTGATCGGGACCATTGCAGCGATTGCGCAGCAGACCAACCTGCTGGCTCTCAATGCCACGATCGAAGCGGCGCGTGCTGGAGAGGCCGGGCGTGGTTTTGCCGTGGTTGCCAGCGAGGTGAAGGCGTTGTCCGCCCAGACACATGCAGCGACGGGCAGAATTTCCCAGACCATCGATAAATTGCGTGCCAGCGCCCTGACGAGTATCGAGGAGGTCACGGAATTTGGCAGTGCGATCTCAGAATTGCGCGGCTCTTTCAGCGCCGTGACATCCGCCATCGAACGCCAGCATGGCAGCACGATGGATATCCGTGCCAATGCTGCGGAAAGCGTCCAGTCCGCAGATGCCGTTGACCAGTCCGCAGCATTTTTTGGTGCATTGGGGCTTGAGGTTGCGGATGCATCCCGTGCGGCGGAAGCGGCGGCAGAAAAGACAGCCGCAGCCATTCTGAAACTGGGGGATGATGCCACCATCCTGATCAACCAATCCGATATCGGCGATCAGGCCTACAAACGCATGCCAGTGGTGCTGACAGGCACGTTGAAGGTTGGTGACCGGATTTGCTCGGTAGAGACGGGTGATCTTTCACGAGAGGCATTCTTCATCAGCACGACAGAAATGCTTGTGGATTTTCTGGGGATGGAAAGCAAACTGACGCTTGAGAATGTCGGCGAAATGACGGTGAAACTCGTTGCAGTATGGTCCGGCGGTATTGAACTCGAAGTGATCGGCATGAAACCCGCAGTCGAGGCAGCGCTGGTTACGCTTCTCGCCAGGATTGAGTCCAAATACCGGATCTTTGTAGAAAAGGCAGTTGCGTTCTCGGCAGATATTGCTGCGGTCATGGAGGCTGGGGTTGCTAGCGGGGAACTTACGGCACAGCAGCTTTTTGATAGTGATTATCAGTTGATCCCAGGAAGCAATCCGCAGCAGTTCACGACCAAGGCACTTCCGGTACTTGAGCGCTTGCTGCCGCCGATCCTTGAGCGTTATCTCATGATAACGCCAAAGCCCAACTTCAGCGTTGCTCAGGATCGCAATGCCTATATCCCTGTTCATAACCGGGATGTTTCTCTTCCCCAACGGGCAGGAGATGTTCTCTGGAATACAAGGAATTCTCGAAATAAACGGATTTTTGCGGATCGGACAGGCCTGGCTTGCGCTCGCAATCTCCGGCCATTTCTCATTCAATACTATCATCGCGACATGGGCGGAGGCGTGATCGAGACGATCAAGGAATTCAATGTTCCGGTCTTCGTTACAGGCCGCCATTGGGGCAGCGTGCGGTTATCCTGGCCCATGGAAAAGGGCGCTGACTTTCTTGTCGACGAACGATAGCAGGACCTGAAGACAGACGGTTTCCGTCAAGGGTTGTCTGTTGCCGTGCTCGTCAAGCGGGCACGCGTTATTTCAGCGGAGGCAGCGCCGCCGCGTTCGAACGGATCAGAGCCAGTGCTCTGCACGATGACGGCGTTCGTGGCAAAAATGATGCCATTCTCCGCGAAAGCCTTGAGGATGCGTTTCAAGGCCAGACGCTGCACTTCCGTGGGCTTTCCAGGACGCACCGAAAATTTGAACCGCAAGACCAGTGCCGTCTCGACAATTTCGGCCACACCTTGCAGTTTGAGCGGTTGAATGAATTCCTGGCCGTATTCCTCGTCCTTCAAAAGCTCCTGACCCAGTTTCTTGGTAGTACGGCGTACCGTTTCGATATCTGTATTGCGATCAAGCCTGAGGTTGAATTTCATCGTCACCCAATCGCGGCTGAAATTTGTGACAAACCCCAGCTGGCCAAAGGGAATGGTGTGGATGTGGCCGTTGTGGTGGCGCAGCCGCATCGAGCGCAGGGAGATTTTTTCAACCGTGCCCTTGAGCCGTGTGGCCTCGATATATTCACCGATGCGAAAAGCATCATCGGCAATATAGAAGATACCTGCCACAACGTCCCGCACCAGCGATTGAGAGCCAAAGCTGATGGCAAGTCCCAGGATACCGGCACCCGCCAGCACAGGGGTGATATCAACACCAAGCTTTGAGATGGCCACCAGGCCCGTCACGCCGAGAATCGTAATGGCAACGGCACCTTTCAGCAGGGGTACCACGGTGGAAAGCCGTGAAACTGGCGAGAACTCTTCATCTTCGCCCGGCATGATGCTGATTTTGGGCTGTACAAATTTTGACCCTATCCAGGTTGTAACGATCTCAAACAGAACAAAGCCGCATGCGATTGTCAGTGCCGCTTCCTGAATGGCGGTTTCCGCCTTGCCAAGGCGAAGCTCGTAAGCGGTTCCCGCAAAAGTGGCGGCCGCCCCGCGCGCCGCAACCACAATCAGCCCGAGCGAGGCTGCCGCAAGTATGCCGCGGCGTAACGCTGCGCTGACGGCAACATGAAAGGAGCGTCGCTTGTTATCCTC
>JANNRX010000423.1:0-11463 GCA_031401875.1 Hyphomicrobiales bacterium
CTTCCGCAGCCAGTGCTTTCAATCCTGCAACAGCGGGATTGACGGCTCCAGCCCCCCTGATTCTGGTCAAGGCCACGAGTTCTGACGCAAGCACCAAAGCGTCGACACCACCCGCCGCTTGACCAAGAGCCGCCGTATGCAAGACGAGACGGCGCAGGGTCCATTCCTGCGGTCCGGAATAATTCACGCTGTTCACGTCGACCGCAAAATCTGACGCCACGCATGAGCCCATGAATTGCGCAACCTGCGCATCAGCCCCGGCAGTGCCTTCCGGTGAGGACGGCCTTCCCGGAGCCGGGTCACAGGTCATGCGCCCTCGCCAGGGAAAGGGAGGCTGGAAAACATCACCGGTGTATGGATTTCCACGGGCATTGTCTGCGGGCACATCCATCATGATGAAGGGATATAGCGTCACCTGAAGGCCTCTCGCCTTCAGATCTCGGATAGCCCGGATCACGGATGCATCGGATGGCGTGCCACCAAAAGAAGGCTTGCCATTCGTCAGGGAAACGGTTCCTGCCGTCGCACGTGTCAGGCCTGCAACCGCCCATGGATACTGATCGCTATCCGCTGTACCGGGTTCGGTCAGCGGTTGAATGGTGCATTGTCCGACACGAAGGTCATTGCCGAACCAGGCAACGATAAGTGCAACATTGCGCAAGCCCGGGCAAAGTGCCTGCATGGCGTCCATCGATGCAATCCAGTTCGTGGCATGCGTGAGCTGCGCACGGTTGGGCAATCGCGAAGCACCAAGGCCGGATGAAATGGAGACAACAGCGGGTTCATAGACATGCTCGCCCGCACCGGGGATAATGTTGAATGCCTGGATGCGCCGGCAAAGACCATGCACCGGTCGCACCACCTCGAATGTGAATTGCGGCAGCCGGTTGCCAAAACTCTCGATCGGCAGACGCTCGAACACCACATAGGCCAAACCGCGATAGGCCGGTGCGCCACCCGCACCCTGTTTTGCCAGGATAAGCGGATCAGCCTCCTGTGTGCTGCCACCATGATGAAACCGCATGGTTACGGTTGTCAGATCAAGCAGCTTGCCGTCGGCCCAGACGCGGCGGACGAAACCGACAGGTCCTTCGCAAAGCCCGATGGCGACATTCGCATAATACCGATAGGAAACCTCGATGACGGCCTTTGAACCGCCCCCCCCGCCAATGCCCCCCTTGCCACCGCGTGGCTTTGTCCTGGAATAAACGGCCTCTTCTTCAAAGCGCGTTGCCCAGATCACCTGGCCGCCAAGCCGTGCCCGGCCATACAGGCGGGGAATGGCCGCGCCTTCCGTGGCGCTGATACCATCAAGATCTTTCAATCGCGGCCCTGAGACCGTTTTCCTGCCACCCTTGGATCGAACGCTGCTGATCAGTGATTGATCAATCACGGTGCCTGCTGTTGCACCGATCACACTGCCGATTGCGCCCCCGATCGGACCACCCAGAAAGCTGCCAATAACAGCACCGGCAGTTTGAAGGACAAGAGTGGCCATGGAACAATGACTTTCAGCAAAGGGAGTGAATGCCTGGGCAAGGCATCATTGAAGGGCACTCACGGAACCCTTGGAAACCGGAATGCATAGGCAAGATGCCTGCGCCACCACGGACCTATCGAGACCTCTGTGACGCAGGCCCCGTCATGCGCATGCACCATTGTGTGAGGGGAAACAGCAATGGCGCAGTGTTTGGCGGGTAAGCCCTCCCGCCAGCGGAAAAGCACGACATCACCACCGCTAAATCCGGATAACGGCAGCGCGACAAGATGGGCTTGTGCAGCATTTGCCAGAGTTTCCTGACCTGAGGCTTCCGCCCAATCCGCACTGTAGGGTGGTGGCAGAACGGGCTCATGCCCGAAATGTTCGCGCCAAACGCCACGCAACAATCCCAGGCAATCACAGCCCGCTCCCTTGACAGAAGCCTGGTGAATGTAAGGCGTGCCGATCCATGAACGGGCGATTGCGATAATGGCATCCGCACTCATGAGACTGCCGCGCCGCCATCCTGTCCCGGCTCGCCTTGTCGTGCATAACCAATCAGGAAATCATTGCCTGGCAAATGCGGAAAGCCGCGAAAATTAGCAGTATTCACAAACAGATCACGGCATGTTGCGAAGCGCTTATCACAGCTCACTGTCAGTCGGACCAGTCGACCGGCACCAAGAGGATTTGGCGGCTCGGACCACAGGGTAATGCTTTCCAGTCCACCGACTTTCGCATGCGACATGACGGGAACTTCAAGCCCCGCATCCGGGCCATCGACAAAAAGAATTTTGCCCCCACTGAAAGAACCCGCCGGAAATCCAGGCAGGCCCGCAACGGAGAGGCTGGTACTGTCGCTGACAGAAAGAACCGCCAGCTGAACGCGACGGGAGGCGATATCCAGCACTGCACCGCACTGGACATCTCCCAACTCGGCGGAACACAGCCCTTCATAGCGGCGCCCCTTCTCCTGATCGAAGAGATGCGCAAGACTTCTGACTTCAGCCGTAAACGTCTCGCCTGAACGCTGGATATCGCCGATCTGACCGCTGTCGAGCAGCAATCTGCGGGTTGGCGCGCTCCAGTCGACAAGCCAAGTTTCGACCGAAGCACCATCCCATTTGCCGGACGCGATATCCGCCTCGCTGATTGCCTCGGATGTCAAAGCGCCGGCAACCTCGCCGCCGCCAACAGCAAACCCGATGGTCGCGGCCGCTTCCGATGCCTCAAGACCCGTGCTGGCCTTGAACTGCACACCGTTGAAGACAAGATCGCGATCGTGATCGGTAAAGCCGAATGTTGATCCGTCACGACGCATGGCTTTCCAGCACCGACAGAGGGTCGTGGCCCCGGAAGCCAGTTCGGCCGCCAGGTCAGGAGGGATACTGCGCATCGATAACTCCTTGAGGATAGGTCGCAAAAGCAGGAACAGGTTTTGCGTATAACCCTGCAACAAAACGGAATTGCAGAGCGGGTTCCGTTTTCACTGAACCGGACCCGGTCTAGGAAACGATCTCGATCAAGGGAATGGAAGGAATCTCACCCGCCTCGAATGAGGCCATATCGATCTCAAGTCGGTCCGTATCGAAGCGCACGGGTACATCAAATTCGAACCCGGCTGTCACGGTTTCTCCTGCTGCCGGAACATGCGCAGGCATGAACGAAACCAGGCCACTTTCCGTATCCAATTGATAATGGGTTCCCAAAACCCTTGGCGTATTTGCCACAGCAATCATCACGCTCCCGTTGACCGGTTTTGCTATGGGGCGCTGATAGGGCGCAAACCCGACACCATATGTCTTGGTCAGGGGGAAAGCATTGCGTATCCCATTGCCAATGCCAACAAGCTGGTCCGTTGCCTGCGCCGGTGTGCCTGTCCTCGATGACCGGAAGTCTGTCCGGTCCTTGAAGCGAAAGCCGTAAAGCCGACCACGCCGTTCTTCGAAAAATGCAATGACTGCGGAAAGACTGGCCAATGAACGCACTCCGTAACCCGCGTCATATCGGCGGCGCGCATGGGCCCAGCGGGCATTGCGTTCCTCCCGACCCGACCCGAGGGTCACGATATCGGTTCGTCGCTCCGGCCCGCCCTTGCTTCGAATGCCGATCTCCACAGGGAAGCGAATCTCGTGAAATGCAGACATGGGCAGAGGTTCCTCTCAAAGGCTGCGCTGGCCGCGCTGTACGGCTCTTGCCAGGGCGGCGGAAACTTGTGCTTCCGAGCTGCGGAAGCTTTCAGCATCCGGCGTGCTGATATTCATGGTGACAAGAAGTGGCCGTGCGGCCTGCGGCGCAGACGTTGATGATGCAGCGCTGCCAGCCGTCCCTGATTCAGCCCCGCCAAATCCGAGAAGCGATGCAGGCGCCGCAAGCGATACAGCCGATCCGGCAACACTTGAAATACCGCTCGTCAGGGTCTGTGCCAAAGTCGTCGTCAACGACCGCGCAAGGCTTGTTCCCGCCGTCCTGAGCGCAACATCTCCTAGCCGCGTTCCGACATTGCGCAAGACATCATCCAGCTTGCGTCCCTCCACCTGCCCGGCAGCAAGTGCAGCGGCAATCGAGGCTCCGGCGCGCTGGGCCTGACGGTTGAGGTTGGCGAAGGCCTCGCTTCCAGATTGGGCTGCTTCGGTGGATTCATCCATGGTTCAAGCCTCGCTCAGCATCAGGTTTATCGGGGAACTGCGCCATCAAGGCCGCAAGATCATGGGAGGCAAGACCGTCAATGGAAAAGGCATTGAAGGCCTTGGCAGCAGCCGCAAGCTCATGCGGTGTCAGCGCCCAGAAATGATCGGCCGGAAGCCGCAGGCGACCAAGCCCGAACCGCATCGCTGCATCCCAGGGGAAGGGTTGCGTTGGCGGTTGTGGGCCGGGCTTCAGGTCGCCTGCGGCGGCGGAGGGCGGGAGGAGCTCCCTCCGCCAAACGTCATCTCCAGCAGTTTTGCGGCAGCTTCAGCGGCACGCGTCAGCTCGGAGGCCGCAATCTGCGCGCCGATCTGCTCAGCGCTCCGGATCCGGCCTGCACCAGAGAACCCGGCAGCCAGCACCTGACAGATATCTCTTGCACCCAGACGTCCTGCCTGCAGGCGCTCGCTCAAGGCCTGAAGGCCATCCGATCCGAGCGCATCCTCCAGAACAGCGAGGCTTCCAAGAGTCAGGCGCAATATGTGAGTCTCTCCATCCATGTCGAATGCGATCTCACCCCTGTGAGGGTTGGGCATGCTTCTCTCCTTGTGAAGTCAGAATGCTGCGAAACTGATCATTCCAGCACTTTCCAGCGTCATATCAAAAGTGATCTCGCCCTGATGTTCGGCGCGGTAATCGAGGCTGGCGATCTGAAAAGCCCCTTCGATTGTGCCAAAATTCGGAATAATGATCTGCCAGTCACGAATGATCCCGTCGAAGAAAGATTGACGCACCAGCAGGTCAGATGCCTGGTCCTTGAAGACTCCGGCACCGGTGATGCTAGCGCGTTTGACGCCTGCACCCGAGAGAAGCTCGCGCCAGCGTCCCGCACTTTCTGCGTGGGTGACATCTACGGTTTCCGCATTGAGAGCGATACGGCGAGACCGCAGCCCCGCCACCGCAATGAAAGCATCGCCCTCATCGCGCAGTTTCAACAGCATGTCTTTTCCGCGTTGGGCAGCCATGGCAAAATCCTCGATATCTGTAGTCTTCAAGCGGAAAGAAAATCTGTCAGAGAACTTCGGTGACAGCGCGGATGCGCATCAAACTGCGCCATGTCTCGCCATCCCGGCTGAGAACGGGTTCAACCGATCGCACACTCAGATTGACCAGATGATGGCCCGCCAGCGTCGCAGGCATGGAGGCAAGCGCCGCAGGCATGGAAGCAAGCGTCGCCGCGATGGCTGTCGAGATCGTCAGACCTTCGGCGCTGCCCTTGTGGCGACTCCAGATACCAAGCGTAAGATCGATGCTGTGTCCCTCATCGGTTGCAGTCCCGTTCTCACGGGCCTGCGCAGAGATAAAAGCCACATGCGGAAAAGCGGCGTGTTTGGGCGGATCGGCAAAAACCTTCGGTTCATGCAACAGTCCCAGAACAACAGGATCCGCAATCAAACGGAGGCGGATGGCATCTTTCAATGCAACGATGGGCGATGTCATGCTGCCTGCTCCAGTGCAGACTTGCCAAGCCTGATCGAACGATAGGGAGAAATCAGTGCCTCGATCTCGACAGCGGTTGGTGCCCTGCGGTTTTCGGCTTGATCAGGCCCACGCCTCTCGTAGGCTTCACTGACAAGAAGACGCATGGCCTGTCGCAAAGCCTCCGGGCAATCCTCGCCGGAGAGACCATAGCCAGCCACGACGTCGATTTCGATACCATTCCGGTCCCGTCCGGGTTGCGGTGCGCCCGTCACCGCGAGAAGTGGTGGTTCAGACCCAGGCTCAAGCCGGTAGGTTGTTGGCGCAAGGGGAATGAGAACTCCGGCGGTATCACTGATTTGCACCGCAGTGACAGACAAGACAGGCATCAACGGCAGCAGGATGCGCCCGTCTCCTGGCCAACGGTCCAGAATGATCCGCCAGCTCTGCGCCATCAGTGCGCGCCCGGTGCGCGCTTCGATTCTCTCGCGTGCTGCCTTGATGAGGCCAAGGATCAGGCCATCATCATCGCTGTGGTCGACCCGCAGCCAGCGCTTGATCTCCGGAAGAGATAGGGGTTCCACTGCCGGGCCATTCAGAATATAGCGGCGCATGCGTTGTCTCCGTGGCTATAAGGACGATAATGAAGTGAAAACCGGGGTCAGAATGCAAAGACTGTCATTGCCTCAGCCTGGAGCGGTCGGCATGACCCTGCTTTCAGGGCTAGCTCTGCTGTGCTCGGCAACATCGGTGATCGCACTGGGTGGCAACGCTGTTTCCGAAGGCAGCGGGCGTCTTGAGCGCCACGCAATCATGGTTCACGGCGACAAGGGCAATACCTGCAGCGGCACCGTGATCAGTGCGACCATGATCATCACAGCCGCACATTGCGTGACAGGATCCCGCCGCTATGCTGTTTCCTATCAGGAGAGCGGAAGCCCCATCGTTCAGGAAGTGCAACAGGTATTCCGGCATCCCGACTACAAGCCAGCAAGTGCTGTCTCCGTCGATCTTGCGCTTTTGCGAATGAAACTGCCGCTGCCGCAGCGCTTTTCACCGGTTGCCCTCGATGATGCTTCGAACAACGCAGATGATAACAGCGTGGGATCACGCCAGACCATTGCCGGTTTTGGTCTTTCGCGTGACGGTGCAGAAAGCACAATGGGCACTCTGCGCCTTGCGGAGGTTACTGTCTTGCCGCGTTACTACCCCCGCTTCTTCCGGTTGGGACGAAGCGGAGGTGATATCCTGATCTGCAAGGGCGATTCTGGCGGTCCGGTCATCAGTGAAGGGTTGCGAGGCCCCGTCCTGACGGGCGTCATTTACGCCTCGGAAAAAGCCGCCGGATACCGCCAATGCGGGGTCAATGCACAGGCCGTTCGCATCGCCCCGCAACGCCGCTGGATCGACAGCGTCATGGCAAAACAGGCCTATTAAGATACGCCTTCTGCCTTACGCCACACCAAACTTCAAAAGTTTGATCGCATCGAAATCCTGCACCCCGCCGCCGACACGCTTGGTGGTGTAGAACAGCACGTAAGGCTTGGCCGAATAGGGATCGCGCAAGATGCGGATACCCATACGGTCAACCACCAGATACCCACGGCGGAAATCCCCGAAGGCAACCGAATAACTGTTGGCCGCAATGGCCGGCATGTCTTCCGATTCAACAACGGGGAAGTTCATGAGGGTTGCCTGAGCACCGACAGCAGCGGGCGGCTGCCAGAGATAATTGCCCTGCGCATCCTTGAAGCGGCGTATGCTGGATTGTGTGCCACGGTTCATGATGAAGGTGCCGTTCTGACGGTAGCCACCCTTCACCGAATAGGCGAGTTCGATAAGAATGTCAGACGGGTTGGCCGCCGCGAAACCAGCTGAGATTCCGGTTGCGAGATAACCGATATTACCCCAGGTCCAGCCGGCATTGGCAACGTTGTTATAGCCCAGAAACCCTTTGGGTTTGTCGATCCCGTCACCCGCCACAAAAGCCTGTCCTTCCCTCTCGGCAAAGACGGTCTCAACCTCGTCCGCAATCCATTGCTCGATATCGATAGCGCCGTCATCAAGCAGGGTCTGGGTGGCGGATGGCATGGCGTAGAGCTCCATGACCGGGAAGGTCAGATCCGCCAGGATCTGGCTGTTGGTCTGCGGTCGTGCGGCAATTTCACCGGCCCAGCCCGCAATCGGGCCTGTTGTCGAAAAGGCTTTCTTGAGCTGGCTTCCGGAAATTTCACGGACCGTCGCAAGACTGCGGATCGGCGAGACAAGCGCAAGCCGCCGCAGAAGTTCGCGTTCAGCCGGAACGGGAACCAGATATCCGCCATCCGGACCAGAACCCGCAGACAAGGCCTTGCCTTCAAGCTGCTTGAGCGCATGGGCTTCGCCAGTGCGCACGTAGCTCTCGAAGGCCGCTTTGTGTTCGCGGGTCACAGAATCCACGCGGGTCGACTCATGATCGCCAAGCGATGGTCGGCGGCTCTTCAAAGCAAGCGCATCAAGGCGTGCCTTGTTCTCGTCCATGGCACGGTCAATGCGGTTGAGTTTCTCCTCCGTCAGCACATCGGCGGACAGGCGATTCTCGATCTGATGCAGGCGATCATCATTGGTTTCGCGAAAGCTCTCGAAGGCGCGGGAGAATTCCTCGAAGGCCTGCGTAACATCTTGGCCAACGGCCTTGGTTTCAGTCTGGACAGCAGTCATCAGCGGTTCCTTTTGCTGTGGGGGGAGGTTTGCGGTGTGGTGGAAAGGGTCACGACAAGCGTTATCGTGACGTGTTCAGTCGCTTTGCAGAGCGGCGCATGGCGTTAGCGAGGCGGAGTGCATCTCCAGGCTGGGAACGAATGTCCTTGCGCAACGGCAATCGCTTGACCGAAGAAACGCGGGCCCCCGGCAACATCGGGAAGGTCACAACCGAGACCTCCCAGAGGTCGAGCTTCTCAAGCCGCCTGACGCCGGTCTGCGGATCCTTGCGCGAACGCTCGGTGCGAAAGCCGATGGACAGACCATCCACCGCGCCGCTGCGCATCAGAGCGTGAACCTCGCGGGCTTTGGCAACCGCAAGATCAAGCTTGCCACGCACCTTGAGGCCACGGGCATCTTCGACAATCTCCTGCCAGACACCCAGTGGGTGGGCGGGATCATGCTGCCACAAAAGCTTGATTGCCTGCGGTGATTTATGCGCCAGACACTCGGTAAAGGCACCGGAAACCACCTGGTCCCGACCAAGATCAACAACATTGAACAGCGAGGCATAGCCCTCAAAGGCACCATCAGCCGAAACCCTCGCAAGGGGTGCCCCGGCAAACTTGACTTCATGAGCGGCAATGGACTGGCCGGTGACAGAGCGCCTGGCTGATCCAGTTGAGGCGATTGATGACGCACGGCGGCCCGTTGTCATGCCTGCCTCCGGTCATCATCACGGTCCTTGCCGCGTGACCGACGCTTGAGATCAAGCCGTTCAAGGGCAGAAAAAAAGCGACGAAAGATCGCCGCTGCCTGGAGCTGTCCGGATTTTTGTTCCGGTGCCCTGTCAATGTCGCGCCCAGAAAGGCGCAAGATCGTTCGGGTTCGAATGTTCATTGCGAATCCTCATCAAAAGTGCGGTTGAAACGGGCAAGTTCCTGCAGGAACTCATGCATGAAGGTTTCCGTTCGGCGCGCTGCCTCAGCGGCTTCACGGACAGCAAAGGCCACGAGCACGGAAGCGCCCATGGCCCAGAAAAACAGTGCGACATGGCCGATATCGGCGCGCAGCAGGAAGCCTTGGAGGAGGCTTTCAGAAAGAGGGTTCATGCGTGGCCTTTCTTGGTTTGTTGCTCCGGCATCGGACCAAATCCCAGGAGGCTGCGTTTCTCATCCACTGTCAGGAAGTCAGCCGCTGTCACGGCCTTCCACAGCGGTTCCCGTGTGTCGTTCATGGCGTCAACCGCATCGAAATCCGGCGTCAGGGTCACCCGATCGTCGTGATGCCGGGACAGCCATACTCCCAGACTCTGGGCTGTCTTCTTCACCAAAGGCGCCACGCATTGCCGCCAGAAAACCCGGTTGGCTTCCGCAAAATTGGCATGTGTGTTATCGCCGGAAATGCCCAGAACGAGTGGCGGAACTCCAAATGCCAGAGCGATCTCGCGGGCAGCAGAATTCTTGAGTTCGATGAAATCCATGTCTTTCGGGCTGAGCGACAGTGGTTTCCAGTCGAGCCCCCCCTCCAGCAAGAGTGGACGGCCCGCATTCGCCGCCCCCTGGAAGCCATCCTCCAGCTCACGCCGCAGGCGGGCGAATTGCTCATCCGTCATGTTGCCATTGTCTGAGGCATAGACCAGCGCGCCCGATGGCCGCGCCGCGTTATCAAGCAGCGCCTTGTTCCAGCGGCTGGCTTCGTTGTGGATGTCAATGGCCGTTGACGCGGCCTCCATGGCTGACAGACCATAATGATCATCCGCCGGATGGTTCAGCATGAGATGCAGGATCGGCGAAGCTCCTTCACCAGCAGTGAAACGAACAGACTTTCCGTGCACGGTATAGTCATAAGCCTCTGGCCAGCCGTCCGGACCCGGCACAACCCGCATACGATCTGCCCGCAGGATATAAAGCTCCCGTGGAGCCCCATCCAGCGAGACGCATTCCACATAGGCATTGCCCGAGAGCGTCAACTGCAAATACAGCGCCTCCATGAATTCTGCCGCAGCCTGGCGCGGATTGGGGGCAGCAAGCAGTGCCGTGATCCGCTGTGCACACTCGCGATCCGCGCCACCTGTATCGAGGGGAACCGAGGCTGCAGCCTCCGCAATCAAGCGCACGGAGCGATGCGCCACAGGGTTCAACTGGAACCCTTCACGCGCAAAACCCGCATAATCGCGTGGTGTCCAGACAGGCCGACCCTGGGACGAAATCGCCATCAACGGTGCGGTCCGCGACGCCTTTGTTTCCGATGGCACAGATCTGCGTTCCGTCGGCGCAAAGCTGCGCCGAAGGCGTGAGAAGAGATTGGGCATGGTGGGGATCCTTGTCTATTGTTCTGATCACATAGAATTATGAGGGATCACATTCCCCTTACCCTCGGCCTGCCACGCTCCGCTTCGGTCAGAGCCGTCAGTGCCCAGACAAGCGCGTCCAGCCGGTCGGGTGAGCGGCCATCGGGCAGACCATCCGCGCCAAACAGGCACATTTCGTCCTCGAGTGCCGCGAAATATCCCGCGTGCTTCACCCTGCCCTGCGCATACAGTGCCGCGACGGGTTCCGCGCGCATGTGCTTGCCGCGTGTGGCACGCACCTTGATGATCGGCAATGACGGCTCAACGGCGCGCAGAACGCTTTCCACCATATCACCGCCCTGGTTGATCTCTGCGATGAGCGCATCGGCTTCCAGCGCATGAAACAGGGCAATCGCCTTGGCGGCCCAGATCTCCGGCTTGACACTTTCGATGCTGTCATCGGCCAGAACCGCAAGCCCGCCATCGGCCATTCGACCCGCCGCAACGATGCCACAGCGTGACAATGCGCCCGAACCTGCGGGCGGGTCTACCGCCACCACGATACGCGTCATTTGCTCTCCTTTATGCGGATCTATCCGTGCAGCATCGAGCTGTGCCCGGCTCCAGAAAGCATCAGGCCTTTCCTCCACAAATTCACCATCCAATTCCTGCCGTCCAAGCCTGGTTCCGGCATAACGCGACACCACCTGATCCAGAAAATTAGGTGCTAGATTATAAGCATTCGCAATCGTCGGCGCATGGCTGACGGCTGTTTTGGGATCTTTAGCCAGTCGTTTCAGCAGAGCCGTCGGCTTGGGCGTTGTTGTCACGATCTCCCGTGGCTGCTTGCCCAGCCTCAGAGCAAATTGCAGATTGTCCCAAGCCAGCTCCGCATGGGGCCATT
>JANNRX010000424.1:0-1692 GCA_031401875.1 Hyphomicrobiales bacterium
CACCTCGATGATATCGCGGCAAGTCTTCAGGTTCTCTCCGCGCAGCACATTGCGTTGGGCGCTGTCGATGCTGCGTGAATAGTTATAGCTCTGGAAAATTGACGACACGAGCGACAGCACCGCTATCGCGAGCGGTATCAACGTCGACCAGTACTTGATGGGTTGAAACGGTGTTGGATTATCGCCTTCAGACATGAGGTTTCCTTAGATCACGTCACATTTTGATTGAACAATCAAAATGCGAAAAACATGATCGGCATCATACACTTGGAGCATGTCGTTATCGAATAACCGGTTCCCACTTATTCGCGACATGCTCTAAACCAGCATTCCCATCGGGTTCTCGATATACACCTTGAAGGCTTGCAGCAATTGTGCGCCCAAGGCCCCATCCACCGCGCGGTGATCGCAGGAGAGGGTTACGCTCATGACTGTGGCCACGCCAAGTGTGCCATCCGCCTTGACCACGGGACGCTTTTCGCCAGCGCCGACGGCCAGAATGGTGGCATGGGGCGGATTGATGACGGCACAGAAATCCTTCATCCCGAACATGCCGAGGTTGGAGATGGCTGTGGTACCGCCCTGATACTCCTCCGGTTTCAGCTTGCGGACCTTGGCGCGGGCCGCCAGATCCTTGATCTCATTGGAGATGGCGGACAGCGATTTTTGGCAGGCATGCTTGATGATCGGCGTCATCAGACCGCCAGGAATCGACACCGCAACGCCGACATCGGCATGCTTGTGCTTGAGCATCGCGCCTTCGGTCCAGGTCACATTGGCATCGGGAACAGCCTTCAACGCCATCGCCATGGCCTTGATCACCATGTCGTTGACCGAAAGCTTGTAAGCGGGCTTGCCACCGATCTGCGGGGCGGCGCCATTGAGCTGCTCGCGCAACGCAAGCAGTGCATCAAGATTGGTGTCCACGGTGAGATAGAAATGCGGCACCGTAAGCTTGGATTCCATGAGACGCCGCGCAATGACCTTGCGCATACCGTCATGCGGAATTTCCTCATAGGAGCCTTCCGCGAACATCTTCCTGATGGTGGCATCGGCCATGCCCACGGGCATTGCGGCTGGGGGAGAAGAAGCTGGCGCAGCTGGGGCCGCAACAGCGGCAGCGGCAGCCAGGGGTGCAGCCTTCGCCGTACCGCCCGTCATGGCAGCTTTAACATCGGCTTCGACAATGCGGCCATGCGGGCCTGTGCCCGTGATATTGGCAAGATCAACGCTGTTCTGGCTCGCGATCCGCTTGGCGAGCGGCGAGGCGAAGACACGGCTGCCGTCCTTCATCCCTCCCCCAAGAAGACCAGCTTGCGCAGTCTTTACAGGTTCGACTGCTGGGGAGGGTGTCGCCGCAGGCGACGGGAGGGGGGCGCGCGCTGGCGCGGCTCCACCACCCGCCGCGACCTTGGCCACATCCTCGCCAACGGCAGCTATGATGGCGATCAGCTGGTTGACCGGTACATCTGCCGTGCCGGCCGCCACCACGATTTTCGCCAGGATGCCGTCATCGATGGATTCTACCTCCATCGTCGCCTTGTCCGTCTCGATCTCAGCCAGCACATCGCCGGACTTGATCACGTCGCCTTCCTTTTTCAGCCATTTCGCTAGGTTGCCCTTTTCCATCGAGGGCGAGAGGGCTGGCATGAGGATGTTGGTGGGCATTGGGTTTAGCCTTGGGTCGGTTTG
>JANNRX010000425.1:0-6286 GCA_031401875.1 Hyphomicrobiales bacterium
CAAGATGAACGATCGTAAAAACCAGTTCACCATGCTCGATCAGTATAGATGGCAGTGCCAATCTCTCCATCTGGTTTAGTACACTCCCGTGTGGCCATTCAAGAAAGGGGAGCAGGTGAACTCGATCATTGGTGCTTGTCCTGCCCCGCGCCCTTAGATGGCCCACTTCAAACGTACGAAGTGATCATCATGTTCCTCAGAATATGCGAACAACCGAGAATTGCCGAACCGTGTAGCTGGAGTTTCTTGACGTACGAGCAAAACTATGGGGCGACCAAAGCTCCCCAGGGTAGCCAAAGCCATCATGCGGCCCCGTTTCTCGCAGGGGCGGTATGCGGAGCTGCCGCAAGCGCCATCCGCGCCAGCGCCGGAAGTGACTTGCATCCTGTCCGGGTCATGATCGCATTGCGGTGATTTTCGACCGTGCGCTGGCTGATGCCGAGATCCGCCGCGATGTTCTTGCTGGGGTGGCCCGCCAGCACTAGATCCATGATTTGTTTTTGGCGCGCCGTCAGCCCTGCCATATGGCTTTGCGCCTCTGTGTGCCACTGCGTCATTTTATTGATGTCGCGGGACTGTTCCATAGCGCGTTCGATGCTGACGAGGAGGTCGCCGGATCTGACGGGTTTTTCAATGAAGTCGACCGCTCCGGCCTTCATCGCTTGCACGGCCATCGGAACATCGCTGTTGCCGGTAATCATGATCGCGGGCAGCCGATCGCCCGCATCGCTCAGTTTTTGCAACAGGGCAAAACCATTCATGCCCGGCAGGTAAGCATCAATTAGCAGGCACCCGCCAGCGCCTGTCTGATACTGTGCGAGGAAGGCTTCGCATGTCCCGAAGGTGATGGCGGTGTAGCCATTGTCTTCCAGCAGGGCGCGCATGGTGTCGCAAATGTTCTCGTCGTCATCCACAACATAGACGATGTCTGATGCGTCCCTGCTTTGGTCTGACGCGGCGCTTCCGTGTGTTTGTACGGGTCTGACAACCGCAGGCGAATCCTTGGCTGGCCGTGCCGAAAGAAGTGTTTCAATCGCGCTCATCATCTTCTTCAGCTTCACCGGCTTGTTGAGATGAATGCAATCGTGCCGCGCGATTTCGGTCAGCGTCTTGGTCGAGATGTCGCCTGTGAGAATAATCACCGGAATCGTATATCTCAAGGCGCTGCGAAGTCCGGCCGCAACCTGCAGCCCGTCCATGTCTCTGGGGAGGTTGAAGTCTGCAATGACGAGATCAGGCCTCAATGTGCCTTTCCCGACAAGCTCCAGGGCAGCAAAACCATCGAAAGCGGTGGTCACACGATGGCCCTCGGCTTCCAGCAACAGCGCTAGCAGCTCACGCACGTCGGGATCGTCCTCGACAACCAGTATGGCGTATTCTCCCCTTCCAGGCGTTGGAAGGGTTGCCGTTGCAACATGGGCAGGCGCTGCTAAAATTGGTCCTTCAACAGCATCCAATGGCAGCGCGATCTCGATGGCAAAGACCGATCCTTTTCCGAGCTGTGAGCGCACATTCACTTTGTAGCCGAGCAAGTTCACAAGCCGCTTCACGATGGCGAGCCCAAGGCCCAGACCACGACTTCGCTCGCGGGCCACATTGTCGAGCTGGTGGTATTCCTCGAATATCGTTTGCAGCTCGTCTTCTGGAATGCCGATGCCGGTGTCCCAGATCTCGATGCTCAGCAGCCCGGCCCTGCGGCGGCAGCCCAGCAGTATCTTGCCGGAACGCGTGTATTTGATCGCATTGCTCAGCAGGTTGCGCAGTATCTGTTCCAGCAAGCGTGGATCGGTGTGGATGGATTGTCCGCAAGGCACGATTTTGAGAGTGAGCGACTTCACCTGTGCATCATGGGAGAGCTGTTGGCGAAGACGATCAAACAGATCATTGAGTGGATGGTTCATGATCTCCGCGCGCACGACGCCCGCTTCGATCTGGTTGATGTCAAGCAGCGCGTTCAGCATGCCGGACATACCCTGCACGGTGTCGTCCAGGCGCTTCACCAAGTTCTGAGCCTTTTCGCCTTCAACAGCTCTGGCGAGCATGCCCTGCAAGAAGGCAATGGTCTGGAGCGGCTGGCGCAGATCATGGCTGGCTGCGGCAAGAAAGCGGGATTTGGCACGGTTTGCCTGCTCGGCTTCCAGTGTGGCTTGCTCGGCTGTGCGCGTGGCCAATTCCAGCGCTTGACGGATGCGTTTGCGCTCGCTGATTTCGGTGAAAGTGATGACGACGCCTTCCACGCGGTCGTTGTGTGCCCGGTAAGGCAGGACCCGGCGGGTGAACCAGGTATCGGCATCGGTTTCGATCTCGCGGTCAATCGCGTCAAGATTTTTCATAACCGCACGGGCATCGATGGCAAGGTTCTTATCCATTGCCAGCGAGTGCAGATCTGCGAGAGGCCTGCCCACATCGCCAGGAATAACGTTGAACAGCGCCTTTGTGGCAGGTGTAAAAAAGCGGATTTTGAGGTCAAGGTCCAGAAACAGCGTTGCCACGTTGGTGCTGTAGAGCACGTTCTGCAAGTCATCGGAGGTGACAAGCTGGCGGTCGAGCGTCTCCTGAAGCTGGCTGTTCAGCGCCGTCAGCTCTTCATTGAGGGATTGCAACTCTTCCTTCGAGGTGAGAAGCTCCTCGTTGGTGGACTGGAACTCCTCGTTGACCGACATGGCCTCTTCATTGACTGCCTTTTGCTCTTCGCCGGACAGTTCAAGGTTGTGGATCGCCGCATGAAGTTCGGTTCGGGTCGTTTCAAGTTCCTGTTCGAGATCAATGATGCGCGTCCCCTGATCGCTCGGGGATGGGCTGTTTGAGCTTGTGCCGTCAATCTTCTTGCGCTTCGACGGTTCGCGGCTGATCTTTGGCTCGACAAATCCCACCAGCAGCAATTCCTCGCCGTCGTGGTTGAGCGAATGCACCTCGATAATGCAGACATCCGTTCCGTTTGAAGGATCAACGTGGGCGTCCTCGACACGGGCACGAGGGTTTTTTGGATTGACTTGCGCAATAGCAGCCCGCAGCTTGAGGCGTGCATCCTGCGACACCATCCCGAGCAGGTCTGTGGTCGGATGACCTTCCGGGTGATGCAGATATCGATCGGTTGGCCCCAGGAAGTAGAGGCATTCCATCTTCCGGTTGATCAGAACGAGAGCAGGCGCATAGGTTTTCAGCGCCATGTGCCGGGCAAGCTCTGCCAGTGCAGTCTTGCGAGACTGTGCTACCACAGCAGGGCCGGGGCTTGTGATGGCGCGACCATCGCCCTTGCCGAGCGCAAAGTCGAGATCACCAGTCCGGGCCCGGCCGATGTGGCGATAAAGCCGTTCTGGCTTGGAAACGATCCCGAAGCGGCCATCAGTGTTACCGGCATTCTCTGCACTGCCCAGCAGCAGCAGACCGCCTTGCCGGAGGGAAAAGTGAAACAATGACATGACCTTCGCCTGTGCTTCCGGCCCAAGATAGATCAGGAGGTTGCGGCACGAGATAAGGTCAATGCGGGAGAACGGTGGATCCGAGAGCAAATCCTGAACCGTGAAAATCACACTCGCGCGCAGGTCCGGTGAAACCTTGTAGCCGTGATCGTCCTTCGAGAAAAACCGGGCGAGCCGCTCCGGTGAGACATCGGCGGTGATGGTTTCAGGGTATAGCCCTTCACGCGCCTGAGCCACGGCATCAGCGTCCACATCCGTCGCGAAGATCTGAAGTTTTACGTTCCGCTTTGACGCTGTGATTTCCTCACGCAGCAGCATGGCGAGCGAGTAGGTTTCCTCCCCCGTGCTGCAGCCAGCGATCCAGATTCGCAAGGGCTGATCGGCAACACTGGCGCTTATCAGCTCGGGTATCGTTGTCTTTGCGAGATAGTCGAAAACTTTCCCATCACGAAAGAAGCTGGTGACGTTGATCAAAAGGTCCTTGGCAAGCAGCTCCAGTTCAGCCGCATCATCTTTCAGTATTGCAAGATACCCGGCCATATCGCGGCTGTGGTCCGCGCCCATCGCCATGCGCCGCTCGATGCGTCGTTTCAATGTGCCTTGCTTGTAAAGCGTGAAGTCATGAGATGTCCGGGTGCGCAGCAGATCAATGATCGCTGGCAGGGCATCGTCAGTTTCGCCTTCTTGAGTTGGGTGCTTTACTGCTTCCTCTCCCGTTCTGATCACTCCACGCTTTTTCAGCGCAGCTGGAATATCTGCAATGCGGAGCGTGAGATCAACTGCACCAGTCAACATCGCGCTGCGGGGCATACCGTCAAACTCAGCCTCGTCAGGGTCCTGCGCGATGATGAAGCCGCCTTTGGCTTTGAGTGCCTTCAATCCTTCGCTGCCATCGGCACCGGTGCCAGACAAAACAACGCCGCAGGTTCGTGGTGCACACTCTTCCGCCAAAGACCGCAGCAGAAAATCAAATGGCAGACGTGCGCCATGCCGCGCTTCCGGTTCGCAGAGTTTCAGTGCTCCAGCTTTGACGGAAAGGTATGCCCCGGGCGGAATGATATAGAGATGGTCGGTGGAAAGCGTCACGCCGTCCACGGCTTGGCTCACGGCCATTTTGGTATGGCTTGCCAGCAGATCGACCAGCATGCTGTTGTGGTTGGGGTCAAGATGCTGGACGAGGATGAAGGCCATGCCAGTGCTATCAGGCATGGCATCGATCAGTTTGCGGCAGGCATCCAGACCACCTGCCGATGCGCCGATGGCGACGATCAGAAAGTCAGCCGAGCCAGCGGGTGGGACTCGCGCAGCATCCCGCCGATTGCCGACGCTTCGCGGGGTTGCCGGATGTGATGACGCTTTTACATCGTTCTGCATGAGTACTCAGATTGTGATGCCCCACTGGGACATACCACAAACAGGAAGTCACGACTTGAATCTTTGAACTTGCGGCGAGAGACGGCCATTACCCTCAAATTGAGTAGATTCCGACCCTACTCATTTCACCAAACAGCAGCGCTCTACTCCGGCACAGCATTCTTAATCGTCAATCGGATCGATCACGTGCCAAAATACAAGAGATGTCTTCGCAGGCTCCCCTGGACCATCGTCCTCGTCCTGACTCCATTCATACTCATGAACTGTGCGGGCGTGCGTGTCCCTGCGCCAGTAGAGCGCATATCGACAGGCGGCACGACGGTTGCCCCGCAAGTCGCAGCCCTCTATTCTGCTCTTCCCGATGAGCGCTTTCCCATCGCTGAAATCGACTTCAACGAGATCGATACGGACTTCCTCCGCAGTGTGGTGAATTTCCCCACGCCAGAGCCTCCCGGAACGATCATCATCAGCACAATCCAGCACACGCTTCATCTGGTGCTTGAGGACGGAACAGCCGTCCGCTACGGCGTGGGCGTTGGCAAGGAAGGACTGGAATGGAGCGGACGCGCCGAAGTGGGCCGCAAGGCGGAATGGCCCCGTTGGACACCAACAGCCGACATGGTCAAACGCGATCCAGCCAGCAATGCAAAATGGGCTGGCGGAATGGAGCCGGGTCTGGAAAATCCGCTGGGTCCAAGAGCGCTTTATCTCCACCGCAATGGACGTGACACGCTCTACCGCATCCATGGAACAAACGATCCCTCCAGCATCGGTCAGTCTGTTTCAAGCGGATGCATCCGCATGTTCAATCAGGACATCATCGACCTCTACGACCGCGTTCCTGTCGGATCACGGGTGATTGTCGGACCGTAACTTCCGGAAAGTAACTGAGTAGATTCCGATTCTGGGAGGCGGAACAATCCTGGCCCTATGAATCAGACTTGATCCGGTTCGTTGTTTTGCAACAGCCGAGGCTTTCTGGGTTCCTCCAGATTGCTCAACGTCAAACTTGAGGTTCAGCCTTTGCATGGGCTGAACCTCTCTTTTCAAATTCTGAATTTTAGGATGGAGCCAGTGATGTATTCGACGCATAATACCCTGGACAAGAAAATCCGCATTCAATCCGTTGCGTTACTGAACAAGCATCTAGCGACGGCCATCGATCTCCACGCACAGGTCAAGCAGGCGCACTGGAACGTCCGGGGTGCAAACTTCATCGCGATCCACAAGCTCTTCGACAAGGTTTCGGAAGAAGTAGAAAATTTCTCCGATATGATGGCGGAACGTGCTGGCGGATTGGGTGGAACAGCGGATGGTACGATCCAGATGGTAGTCAAAAACACTTCGCTGCTCGTCTATCCGCTGGGTGTGGCCGACGAGCAGAAGCACATCTTTGCAGTCTCGGGCGCGCTGGCTGCCTTTGGCGAAGGTGCGCGAGAAGCAAGCGCCGCCGCTGCAGCTTTCGGTGATGCAACGACAGCCGACCTGTT
>JANNRX010000426.1:0-5943 GCA_031401875.1 Hyphomicrobiales bacterium
TGATGGTGGAACAGAACGCGCGTTCGGCACTTGAGATGTCTGACGAAGGACTGGTGCTTGAGCTTGGCCAGGCGCGCCTGCAGGGGCCTGCGCAGGACATTCTCAACGACCCCCGCGTCGCCCAGTTGTTCCTTGGGGGCGCGATGGCTGAGGCCGTCTGACCATGCGCGGGTGCGGGAAGTCCTCTGCCAAAGCAGATAGGCGGCTCAGGCTTTGAAAGCGTGAGGATGCAGTTCTCTCAGTCGGGGACTATAGGCGAGCGAGCGTGAGAGGTGGTTGCGAACGGCAGACCGCGCAGCCTGTGCATCCCCTGCCTTGATTGCACTGACGATGACCTCATGATCGTCAATGATTTCCTGCATGCGTCCGGCCTGAGGCAGATGAAGCTGCCGGATGCGTTCAATATGTCCGCTGCGCCGGCTGACCATCTCATGCAACTCTGCCACGCCAGCGGCTTCGAAAATCCGGCGATGGAACTCCCGATCAACAGTATCGAACAAGGCCAGATCTCCCTTGGTCGCAATGATGCGCTGTTTTTCGATGAGAAAGATCAGCTCCTGCACGACAGCACGATCCGCCGAGAGACAAAGCGTCTCGACGGCTTCCTGTTCCAGAGCCCGTCGCAGGAACTGCGCCTGCCTTGCCAGACCGATATCGATCAGGCTGACGCGTGTCGCTCTTTGCGCCACAATCTCGACCAGACCTTCCTCGCCAAGCCGCATGAGAGCATCGCGCACGGGCGTTGAACTGAAGCCAAAGCGCTCCTGCAAGTGCGCCCTGTTGACCACATGCCCCGGCGCAAGACGAAGCGCGATGATTTCTTGCCTGAGCTGGGCATAGACAAGGGCAGCGGCACGTGGCGATGCCTTGCTCTTGTCCAACGCGGCCCTGGTTTTTCCAATCACTTCCATAGTTGTCAAAATACTCCTTCTGACAATGCCATTCTGCAGAGTCTGTAAGACTGCGACGCCACTCATTTCCCTGTTAGTCTCGACTTTGCAACCAGCAGTCTTATCTGATGCATATTAAACATCAACTGATGCATTAGTTATTGACAAATCTCGTTGACTCCATCTAGCTCTCCACAATGCACAACGGCACACCCAGCATGTGGCGAACAGAGGCAATCAAAGGGAGACGCAGATGACGACGCACTGGAAACTGGATCGCCGCGCTGTTCTTGCCGGCGCTGGAGCCACCATCATCACCCGCCCGGCACTTGCTCAGGCATGGCCGGCGCGCACCATCACACTGGTCGTTCCTTTTCCGGCCGGCGGCACGACGGATGTAACGGCGCGGCTCATCGCGCAGGAAATCTCCGGCCCGCTGGGACAATCCATCGTGGTTGAAAACAAAGGGGGCGCCAATGGCAACATCGGCTCCTTGCAGGTCGCAAGGGCAGCACCTGATGGCTATACTCTGCTGGCTTCCGGCGTGGGCTCCAACGCGGTCAATCATGGCATCTACAAATCGATGCCCTATGATTCAAACAAGGATTTCGCCCATATCACCATGATGACGAGCGGGCCCAATGTGCTGGTTGTCAACAAGGACTTTCCGGCAAAGGACCTCAAGGAATTCATTGCCTATGTCAAAGCCAACCCCGGCAAGCTCAATTATGCTTCCGCTGGTGCAGGAGCATCCGGCCATATGGCCATGGAGCTGCTGAAGCTGAAAGCAGGCATTGATGTGCTGCATGTGCCTTACCGGGGTGGAGCCCTGGCGATCAACGATGTGATCGGTGGACAAGTGCCGATGATGTTCACCAACCAGGACATCGCCTTCGCACAGGCATCAGCTGGTCTCGTCAAGATGATTGGCGTCGCAAGCCTGGAGCGCAATCCTGCGTCACCCGATACGCCGACGATTGCCGAACAGGGCTTCCCTGGTTTTGCCGCGGTCTCCTGGAATGCGCTTGCCGCCCCCGCAGGCACGCCAAAGGCCATCATCGACCGTATCCAATCCGAAACCAAGAAGGCGCTCCAGAATGCTGCCATCAAGGAAAAGCTCGGCAAGAATGGCTTTGTCCCAGGAGGCAACACACCGGAAGAGCAGCAGAAATTCGTAGCCGACGAAATTATCAAATGGGCCGAAGTCGCCAAGACCGCCAAAGTGAGTATTGACTAAACGCATGACCCGCAAAATACCTGACCAACTTCGCTCCGCCCGCTGGTTTGCGCCGGACGACTTCCGTTCCTTTGGCCATCGTTCCCGCATGAACCAGCTTGGCTTTTCAGCCGAGGATTATATCGGCAAGCCTATCATCGCGATCATCAACACATGGTCCGATCTCAACACCTGTCACCAGCATTTCAAGATGCGGGTCGAGGATGTGAAGCGGGGCGTTTTTCAAGCTGGCGGTTTTCCGGTCGAGCTTCCTGCCCTGTCCCTCTCCGAGGGCAAGGTCAAGCCGACGACAATGCTCTATCGCAATTTTCTGGCGATGGAGACCGAGGAACTGATTCGCTCGCACCCCGTTGATGGTGCCGTGCTGATGGGTGGTTGCGACAAGACAACACCTGGGCTGCTGCTGGGCGCAACCAGCGCCTCTGTGCCTGCTATCTTCATGCCTGCGGGGCCGATGCTGCGCGGTAACTGGCAAGGCAAGGTTCTGGGCTCCGGCTCGGATACCATCGGCAAATTCGAGGAATACCGCGCAGGCACCATAACCAAGGCAGAGCTGACCCAGATCGAGAATGGCATCGCCCGTTCCTTTGGCGTCTGCATGACCATGGGCACGGCCTCGACCATGACAGGGCTGGCCGATGCGCTCGGTATGACACTGCCGGGAGCCTCCTCCATTCTGGCGGCGGATTCCAGCCATACCCGCATGGCGGCGGACTGTGGAAGGCGGGCGGTGGAAATGGTCTGGGAGGATCTGACGCCAGCGAAGATTCTGACCGAAGGGGCATTCCGCAATGCGATTGTTGTTGCCATGGCCATGGGCTGCTCGACCAATGCGCTGATCCACCTGATTGCCATGGCGCGACGTGCCGGACATGCCATCGGGCTGGATGATTTTGATGCCGCAAGCCGCAAGGTGCCAGTGATCGCCAATATCCGCCCCTCGGGCAAGACTTACCTGATGGAGGATTTCTCCTATGCAGGTGGCTTTCTCGGGTTGATGTCTCGCCTGAAGCCCTTGCTTGATCTCACCCAGATCAATGCCTCCGGACAGACCTGGGCAGAGAGTCTGAAGGGTGCCGAAGTCTATAATAATGATGTCATCCGCCCGCTCGACAATCCGATCTATGAGGAGGGCGCGCTCGCTGTACTGCGCGGCAATCTGGCACCGGATGGCTGCGTCATCAAGCCTGCGGCAGCCGAGCCCCACCTGCTGAAGCATTCCGGTCCTGCACTCGTCTTCAACGACTATCCGGAACTGAAAGCCAATATCGACCGGGACGATCTCGATGTCACGGCCGACACGATCCTGGTGCTGCGCAATGCTGGCCCGCTCGGCGGCCCGGGCATGCCCGAATGGGGTACTTTACCCATCCCGAAGAAACTGCTGAAGCAGGGCGTGCGCGACATGCTGCGCATTTCCGACGCACGGATGAGCGGCACGGCCTATGGTGCCTGCATCCTGCATGTCTCCCCGGAATCCTACCTCGGCGGTCCGCTGGCACTGGTAAAAACTGGTGATATCATCACGGTTGATGTGCCCAACAGAACCCTGAACCTGGATATTTCCGACGCCGAACTCGCTGCACGCCGTGCGGCATGGACCAAGCCTGTTCCGCGCTACGAGCGCGGCTATGGCTGGATGTTCAGCCAGCACATCAAGCAGGCCCATGAAGGCTGCGATTTCGATTTCCTTGAGACGGATTTCGGCGCGCCGGTCAGTGAACCTGTAATTTTCTAAAAGGTTAGCCCATGGCACTTGATCCTCGCACCCGCGCCGCCTTGATGAAGGTCTCTGTGGCAACACTGTGCACTGCCCTGTTCAAGCGTGGTCTGCGCAACCAGTTCATTCAGGATGTGAGGCCCTTGAATCCTGCGCTTCCCAACATGGTCGGGGAGGCCTTCACCTTACGCTACATGCCGGCGCGGGAGGACCGTAACCCGCTCAGTGTTTTTGCCAACCGCGAGCATCCGCAGCGCAAGGCCGTGGAGGAATGTCCGCCTGGAGGCGTTCTGGTGATCGACAGCCGCAAGGACGCGCGCGCCGCTTCGGCAGGCGGTATTCTCGTGTCACGCCTGATGAAGCGGGGTGTCGCCGGGATCGTCAGTGACGGTGGCTTCCGTGACAGTCCCGAAATTGCGGAACTCGCGATGCCCGCTTATCATTCCCGCCCCTCCTCGCCGACGAACCTCACATTGCATGAAGCGATCGAGATCAACGGACCCATCGGATGTGGCGACGCACCGGTATTCCCGGGCGATATCATCGTTGGCGACCGCGAGGGCGTGATTGTGATCCCGGCACATATCGCGGATGAGGTTGCTGCCGAAGCCACCGAGATGACGGCATTCGAGGATTTCGTGACCGAGAAAGTT
Organism: Hyphomicrobiales bacterium; assembly: GCA_031401875.1. GTDB lineage: Bacteria > Pseudomonadota > Alphaproteobacteria > Rhizobiales > Beijerinckiaceae > JADCCX01. Next base: position 4,501 of record JANNRX010000426.1, read on the forward strand.
CTGGAGGGGCGTTCAATCCTGGGGCTCTATCCTCCGACTGATCCACAGTCCAAGACCGATTTCGAAGCCTGGCGTTCTGCGAGAGCAGTATGAGAGCTGTAACACCCCTTAGATCACGTCGCATTTTGATTGATTAATCAAAATGCGAAAAACGTGATCTACACCATATACTTAGAGCATGTCGTCTTCGAATAACCGGATTCCACTTATTCGCGACATGCTCTAGGAGCTGTGGACACTTACCGCAACCAAAGGACGATAGCGGCGATAGTGACGACAGCGAGATAGTTCTTGGCCGTCTTCTCGAAGCGGGTTGCGACGCGGCGGAACTGCTTGAGCTTCGAGAAACAGCATTCGACGAGATGGCGCTGGGCGTAGAGATGCTTGTCCAGCGGGTGCTTGATCGAGCGTGACGGGTTGTTTGGGATCACCGCGATGGCACCCTTTTTGGCGATGGCCTGGCGCAGCTGGTCGCTGTCATAGGCGGCGTCAGCCATGACCACCTCGGCAGGAAGTCCTTCGATCAAGCCGTCAGCCTGCGGCGCGTCACCCCTCTGGCCGGCGGTGAGGATAAAGCGGACAGGGCAGCCCAAACCTCTGACGGCCATGTGGATTTTGGTGCTCAGGCCACCACGGGAGCGGCCGAGGGCCTGATCGCGGCCGGCCGGATCTTCAGACCCCCCCTTTTCGCGCCCGAAGCGTGCTGATGGGCGCGAATGATGGTCGAGTCGACGATCAGGTATTCAAAGTCCGGATCATCCGCCATAGCCGCGAAGATGCGCCACCAGACGCCCTTGGCGCTCCAGCGGCTGAAGCGGCGGAACACGCTGTTCCAATCGCCGAACACCTCGGGCAGATCGCGCCATGGACAACCTGTCCGCACGATCCACAGCACCGCCTCGACGAACATCCGGTTGTCGCGCCCCGACGAGCCGCGCGTACGCTCGTCGCCGATCACATGCGGTACAATCCGCCCCCACTGGACATCATCAAGAACCAATCGATCCATTACACCCAAGGCCGCCTCCCAAAAGAAGCCTTGAATCTGATTTGCTCAGCTATGGGAATCCCAAGAGTCCACAGCTCCTAAACCTCGGGACATGGGAATGTAGGTGATGTCCATGGCCCAGACGTGGTTAGATCTCATCACCGGCAGCTTGCGCAGCAAGTAGGGGTAAATCTTGTGCCCAGGCTGCGGTTTCGAAGTGTTTGGACGCCGATAGATCGCCTCGACGCCCATGCGCTTCATCTCAAGGCGATTGCAAAGCAATTGTCCGGAGCGTCGAGACATGCAGCCGCCCGACATCGCGGCCTTCTTGGATCAGCAGTCCCTGCAGCATCCGGCTGCCCGCAAACGGGAACTCCAGATGTAACTCGTCGGGACTCGTTTCAAGCGGAGACCAAGCCATGTTGAAGATCGTGAACCTGACTTGTCAGTTTGGG
>JANNRX010000427.1:0-13994 GCA_031401875.1 Hyphomicrobiales bacterium
GATCCTGGAGGCCATCAACGATGACAGCCCCTTCCTGCTGGATTCCACGCTGGCAGAACTGAATGAGCGTGGGCTCACCCCGCGCCTTGTCGCCCATCCCATCCTCGTGGTTGAGAGAGAGCCCTCAGGTGCACTTTCCTCCCCGCCGGAACTGGCTGTTCCCGGCAAGAAAGGCACGCGCGAAAGCCTTATCCACATTCACCTGCCACGCCTTTCTCCATCAGAAACGGCGGAATTGACCGCTGCACTCGAAGTGGTTTTCGACAATGTCCGGCAAGCTGTGGCGGATTTCGAGCCAATGCGGAAACGCCTGAAAAGTGCAGCCAAAGGCTACCGCAAGACCCCTCCGCCACTCAGCAAGGCAGGCATCGAAGAAGCCATTGCCTTCCTGGAATGGGCTGCGGCGGATCATATGACCCTGCTCGGCATGCGCGAATACAGGCTGCAAAAGGGCGATGAAAACCCGATAGCCGTGGTCGATTCCGGCCTTGGCATTCTGCGTGATCCCAACGTGCATGTGCTTCGGCGCGGGCGCAATGCGCTTGCCATGACGCCCGAAATCCTGACCTTCCTGCGCGAACAGCAGGCGCTTATCATTACCAAGGCCAATGTGAAATCGCTGGTGCACCGGCGTGTTCACATGGATTATCTTGGCGTCAAACTTTACGATACGGACGGCAAGGTCAGCGGCGAATTGCGGGTTGTGGGCCTGCTGACCGCCACCGCCTATAATGACCCTGTAGGCAGTATTCCTTATCTCAGTCGCAAAGTGGGCAAGGTTCTCAAAAAGGCAGGCCTGCCTGCTGACAGCCATTCGTCACGCGCCCTTGTGAATGTCCTGGAAAGCTATCCGCGTGACGAATTGTTCCAGATCAGCCAGGAGCAGCTCAATGGCTTTGCCATCGACATTCTGGCCTTGGGAGACAGGCCAAGGTTGCGGGCACTGCCACGCGTCGACCGTTTTGACCGCTTCGTCTCGATCCTCGTCTATGTGCCCAAGGATCGCTATGACAGCGAAGTGCGCCGCAAGATCGGTGTCTGGCTTGCAGGCCAGTATAATGGCAGGCTTTCAGCCGCCTATCCGCATTATCCCGATGGTCCGCTGACACGCACCCATTTCATCATCGGTCGTGATGAAGGCCCGACACCCCACATCAGCAGGGATGATCTTGAAGCGGGCATCGCCGCCATCGTGCGGACCTGGAGCGATGATCTGCGCGATGCGGCATTGACCATTGCCGGAGCGGAAAACCTGAGCGCACGCTTTGCCGAAAGTTTCAGTGCAGCGTATCGCGAAGCCTTCACTGTTACGGAAGCGCTGACAGACATGGCGGTTCTGGACCGCCTGTCACCGGAACGACCGCGCCTCGTGAACCTTTACCGACGCAACTCGGAAGAGATGACCCGGGTTAATCTCAAGGTCTTCTCGCTGAACACCTCGGTCTCCTTGTCCGAGCGCGTTCCCTTGCTGGAGGGCCTGGGGTTCAGCGTCATCAATGAACGCACCTATCGCATCAATCTGCCGGGCAAGGACAGCACCTCCAGCGTCTGGCTGCATGACATGACGCTGGAGCGCCAGAGTGGTGGCCCGATCAATCTTGAAGCCATCGATCCACGCATCGAGGCTGCCCTGATGGCATTGTTCCATGGCCTCATAGAATCCGACAGGCTCAACACGCTGATTCTCGAAGCAAGTCTTGCCTGGCGTGAAGTGGCCATGCTGCGCACGCTCTCGCGCTACGCCCAGCAGATCCGTGCTCCTTATGGCCAGGATTATATCGCCGATACCCTCAAGAAGCACTCCGGCATCGCCACTGCACTTGTTGCTCTGTTTCATGCGCGGTTTGATCCCCATGCCGTGGCAAGCGGCAGAGCCGAGCGCGAAAGCACGATCTCGGCTGAGATCGACGCTCTTCTGGCCGATGTCCAGAGCCTGGATGAAGACCGTATCCTGCGGCTTTTCCGCAACCTTTTGAAAGCGGCTGTCCGCACCAGCTTCTATCAATTGGCAGAAGATGGGCGACCACGCCTTGTCATCGCCTTCAAATTCGAAGCGGCACGGATCAGTTCCTTGCCATTGCCCAAGCCCCTGTTCGAAATCTTCCTGCATTCGCCACGCGTCGAAGGCGTTCATATGCGCTTTGGCAAGGTGGCCCGCGGCGGCATCCGCTGGTCAGACAGGCCGCAGGATTTCCGCACGGAAGTTCTTGGCCTTGTGAAGGCACAGCAGGTGAAGAACGCCGTCATCGTGCCTGTGGGTGCCAAGGGTGGCTTCGTGCCAAAGAAGCTTCCACCGGCCAGCGACCGCACCGCCTGGTTGACGGAAGGCACGGAAGCCTACAAGATTTTCATCGCCACATTGCTGACGCTGACGGACAATCTTCAGGGCGAAAAACTGATCCCTCCTGCCAATACCGTGCGGCATGATCCCGATGATGCCTATCTTGTTGTTGCCGCCGACAAGGGCACCGCCACCTTCTCCGATACCGCCAACGGTATCTCGGAGGCGCATCACCACTGGCTGGGGGATGCTTTCGCCTCGGGTGGTTCGGCAGGTTATGACCACAAGAAAATGGGCATCACCGCGCGCGGTGCCTGGGAGGCGGTCAAGCGCCATTTCCGCGAGATCGACATCGATATCCAGAAAACGCCATTCACCGTGGCCGGGGTCGGGGACATGTCGGGCGATGTCTTCGGCAACGGCATGCTGCTCTCGCCACAGATCAAGCTGGTCGCAGCTTTCGACCATCGCGATATTTTCATCGATCCAGAGCCCGACACAAACCAATCCTTCGCGGAACGCGAGCGCATGTTCAACCTCCCGCGTTCAAGCTGGCAGGATTACAACAAGGCCCTGATTTCGAAAGGTGGCGGCATTTTCCCACGCACCGCCAAATCGATGTCGCTCTCTCCCGAAATCCGGGCCTTGCTCGACCTGCAGGGCGATAGCGCCACACCTCAGGAAGTCATGAACGCGATTCTGAAATCGCGGGTGGACCTGATGTGGTTTGGCGGGATCGGCACTTACATCAGGGCCTCGAACGAAACCGATGCAGAAGCGGGAGACCGTGCCAATGACGCCATCCGCATCACGGGCAATGACCTGCGCTGCAAGGCCATCGGCGAAGGGGCCAATCTCGGCCTTACCCAGCGCGGTCGCATCGAGGCCGCCCGTGCGGGCGTGCGCCTCAACACCGATGCCATCGACAATTCGGCCGGCGTGAATTCGTCCGACGTGGAGGTCAATATCAAGATTGCCCTGTCAACGCCAATGACCGACGGGCGGTTGACGCTGGCCACGCGCAATCCGCTGCTCGCCTCCATGACAGACGATGTGGCGAAGCTGGTTCTGCGCAACAATTACCTGCAATCACTCGCCGTTTCTCTCACCGAGGCGAAGGGCGTTTCTGATCTTGCGGATGCAAAGCGCTTGATGCGCAATCTTGAAGCCGCAGGCAGGCTTGATCGCAAGGTCGAGTATCTGCCCGAAGACGCCGTGCTGGATCAGCTTGAGCGCCAGGGCAAGGGTTTGACACGCCCGGAACTGGCTGTGCTTCTGGCTTATTCCAAGCTGGCTTTCCATGATGATGTGCTGGCAAGCGATGTGCCGGATGATCCCTATTTCGCCATCGAGCTGGACCGCTATTTCCCGGATGCGATCCGCAAGGGATATCCTGATGCCATCAAAGGTCATCGCCTGCGCCGGGAGATCATCGCCACCGGTCTCGCCAATGCGGTGATCAACCGTACCGGCCCGAGTGCTGCCATCCGCCTGTCAGAGGATACCAGCCGGCCCGTCGCCGATGTGGCGCGGGCTTACGCCCTGACGCGCGATTCCTTCGGAATCCTCGACATCAACACCGCCATCGACGCGCTTGATTCCAACATTGCAGGCGCAACCCAGTTGAAGCTCTATGAAGCCGTGCAGCAATTCACCGTGGAGCGCATGCTCTGGTTCATGCGCCATGTCGACTTCACCCCCGGGCTGTCGGTTCTTGTCCAGCGTTTCAAGGCAGGCGTCAGCGCCATCAAACCTGCAACAAACGACAATCCCTGGATCACGCTGGGTGTTCCTTCGGAGCTTGCTGCAAGCATGCACAGTCTTCAGTCTTTTGCCTCAGCACCTGATGCGATCCTTGTTGCCGAGAAAGCCGGCATCGATGCTACAACAGCGGTTGATCTGCTGACAGGGCTTGAAGCCGGTCTTTCAATCCATTCCTTGCGTCTGGCCGCGAAGTCCGTTCAGGTGGCTGACCATTTCGAACGGCAGGCCCTTGTCCGGCTTGCAGATCAACTCGATGGTTCGCTGCGCCGCCTTGCTGTTGAAGCATCGAAGACAGGAGAGGGAAGCAATGGCCTGCTGGCCTGGCAAACCACGCGTGCGACTGAGATCGAACGCGCAGGGCGCACAGTCACAGAAATGCTTGCTGGACAAAGCTCTCTTGCCCGCATCAGCATTGCTGTGAGCGCACTCTCGGATCTAGCAAGGGAATGACACAGCACGCCGTCGTTACCAGCGCGTATCCGCCCAGGCGCGCAGTTGTGTCCTGGATGCTGTTTGATTGGGCTTCACAGCCCTTCTTCACTTTGGTGACAACCTTTGTCTTTGCGCCATTCTTTGCCTCTGCTCTGGCATCGACACCGGCGGAAGGCCAGGCACTCTGGGGCTACGCGACGGGATTTGCGGGCCTGTGCATTGCCTTTCTGTCCCCGGTGCTGGGAGCCATCGCCGATCAGGCGGGTTCCCGCAAACCCTGGATTGCGCTCTTTGGCTTCATGATGGTGGCTGGCTCGTTTGTGCTGTGGTTCACCATACCGGGAACGCCGCTGGCCCTGCCGATTGCGCTTGGCGGATTCGTGCTGGCTGTGATCGGAGCGGAGTTTGCCGCACTCTTCAACAACGCCATGATGCCGACGCTGGTGCCGCCTGAACAGATTGGCAGGCTTTCGGGAACGGGTTGGGCCATTGGCTATCTCGGCGGGCTGCTGAGCCTTGCCTTGACGCTTGGCTTTCTCGCCGCAAGTCCCGAGACAGGCAAGACCCTGCTGGGCCTTGCCCCTGCCTTCGGGCTGGACCCAGCCACACGCGCCGGAGACCGCTTCTCGGGGCCCCTGAGCGCGCTCTGGTTCATCATCTTTGTCACGCCCATGTTCCTGTTTGTTCCTGACAGACCCAGACGCATGGCGCTTGGCGCCGCTGTCAGCTCAGGCCTCGTCAGCCTTGCCAAGACGCTGAAATCCCTCTCGGGCAAACGCACCCTGGCGCGCTTTCTGCTGGCCAACATGCTCTATGCCGATGCACTGGTTGCACTTTTTGCCTTTGGCGGGATCTATGCCGCAGGTGCCTTCGGCTGGGGCACAATCGAGATCGGTATTTTCGGTATCCTGCTCACGGTGACTGGCGTCTTCGGTGCCTGGCTCGGTGGCAAGCTCGATGATCACCTGGGCTCGCGTATCGTCATCGCGGTCAGTCTGGTGATCCTGATCCTGACCTGCATTGGTATCAGCGGCACGACAAAAGACACCCTGCTGTTTGTGTTTGCCTCCGCCATTCCCACGTCAACCGACGGGCTTTATGCCACAGCGGCCGAAAAGGGCTATGTCGCGATGGGGTTGCTGATAGGTCTTGTGGCTGGCCCGGTTCAGGCCGCATCACGCTCGCTTCTGATCAAGCTCGCACCGCAAGAGGATATCGGCCAGTATTTCGGCCTGTTCACGCTTTCCGGCAAGGTCACAAGTTTTATCGGTCCGACACTCGTCGCCATCGTGACGCAACTTTTCATGTCACAGCGGGTTGGTGTTGTGGTGCTGATCATCATGTTCGGGCTTGGCCTGTTTCTGATCATGGAGCGCGCCCCAGAACCCGGTCACTCGTCAGAGCCTGGATCCGTCAACAGATAATAGCGGCGCCGCAAATCTGCCAATGCTTCATCAACGCTGACGCGTTGACGTTCCAGATGGATGATCTGATCCTTGATGATCTGGATGCTCAGGTTCAACTCGGTAATGTTACGTGATGAGCCAAGCAGTTCGGTGATTTCCGTCAGGGTAAAACCCAGCTTGCGGCCCTCATCAATCAGACGAAACCGCTTTTGTGCAGCAACGTCGTAAAGGCGCATGCTTCCTTCCCGGCGTGGTTTCAACAACCCGCGCGCTTCATAGAACCGCAATGTGCGGAGCGTTGTATTGAAGCGTTGTGCCATTTCTCCAATGCCGATTACTTCGGTATCTGAGATTTGATCCGCAATAAAATCCGAAAGACTTTTATTGGCAACAATATGTGCAGTTGACATGGTAATCCTACAATCAATCACAGTTGCGTTACAAACGGTGAGTGGTTTGTCTAGGCCGTCGCAATGGCGATTGCCTAAAAATCACTCAGTAATACAACTATTGATTGTATTTTCAGGCAAGTACTAGTCTTATTTCAATCCAGAGTGGTATTGCGGCAATGACATGGTGTTATTAGTCCAAGAACGCTCGCGCCTCTGCAAGCCGGGCTGCATACCGCGCCATCAGGTCAATTTCGATATGAATATTCTCTCCTGCCCGTCTTTTAGCGAAAGTTGTTACCTCCAGCGTATGGGGAATCAGCAGAACGGAAAACACATTCTGGTTAATGCTGTTCACGGTCAGGGAAACACCATCAAGACAGACGGAGCCTTTTTCCGCCAGAAACCGGGCCAGCTCCAGGGGAGCCTCGATCGTGAACGCTGCGGTAGGCCCCCAGGGTCCCGCAGCGTCAGTGACAGGGTCAAACGCAACAATCGTGGCAATACCGTCGACATGGCCCGTTACAAGATGGCCACCTAGCTCGTCGCCCACGCGCAGCGAGCGCTCCAGATTGAGCCTGGTGCCCACATCCCATTCGCCGGCGAGTGTGCGACCAAGTGTCTCGGCAGCTGCTTCCACCGTAAACCGCGCCCTTGCTCCACTGGCTTCCACTGCGACTGCCGTCAGGCAGATGCCCGAACAGGCGATCGAGGCCCCGATGGCAATGCTATCGGCGGCATAGGCGCAATCGATGACATAGCGGCGCAACGCAGTGGCATCACCCTGCGCAGCAACGATTGTTCCGACATCGCTGACCAGTCCGGTGAACATCAGGCCGTCCTCTCATAGGTCGTGAACACGTCGGTGCCATGGCGCGCCGTCTCCCGCAAGGTGAAGCGGCCAGCATCGCGCAGCGCCCCGGCGAAAGCGGGTCGCAAAGCCACAATGCCCGGTGCGCCAAGCGCATGATCGGCTGTCGAGACAATGACGACATCGGCAAGCCCCGCACGAACCAGCGCCTCACCGACTTGCGGCCCGCCTTCCGAGAAGACGCGCGTGACACCGCGCAAAGCCAGCAGCTTCAGTGCGGCAGCAAGATCAACATGGCCGTCATCGGCACATCCCACACGCATGACCTCGATGCCTGTGGCCCGAAGCCGTTTCTCGTTCTCCACAGGTGCATGTTCGGATGCCACCACCCAGACGGGAATTGTCTGCGCTGTCGCCACCAGCCTGCTCGTCAGCGGCAGCCTGAGCTGGCTGTCGAGCACCACACGCACCGGGGATCGCTCCTCCAGCCCCGGCAGGCGCACATTGAGCAGCGGATCATCGGAGAGCACCGATCCCGCGCCCACCATGATGACGTCGTGGCTGGCCCGCAAGAGATGCACCTCGCGCATGGCCTCCTCTCCGCTGACTTGCAAGCGACCGCCGCCTTCGGGTGCACAATAGCCATCTGCGGTCTGTGCCAGTTTCAGCGTCACCATGGGCCGCGCCTCCCGCACCCGCAGGATATGGCCGAGATTATCCCGAATCGCATGATCCGCACCGGGGCCAACGGTTACCTTGACGCCCGCACTGCTCAGCAGCGCATGGGAAACGCCTGCAATATGCGGGTTGGGATCGTCCATCGCAGAAACCACCCGGCGAATGCCCGCAAGAAATGTGTGCTCCAGACAGGGCGTACCACCGCGCACCGAACGATGCGAACAGGGCTCCAGGGTGACATAGAGCGTTGCGCCGACGGCCTTCAGCCCTGCTTCGGCCAGTGCCACCGCTTCCGCATGGGGCCTGCCGCCAGGCTGTGTCGCGCCGCGTCCCACCACCACGCCGTCCTTGACGACCACCGCACCGACGGAGGGGTTGGGCCATGTGCGGCCAAGATTGACGCGCCCCAGATCAAGCGCTTCCGCCATGAACCGCTGGTCGAGGGCGGGATCGACGAACGGCTGCGCCGTCCACTGTGTCATCCCGCGACTTCCGGATCGAGCGTTTCCGTCTCGATAATCTCGATGCCGAAGCCCGCAAGCCCCGGAAACGAGCGGTTGCTGGACGAGAGATTGCGGATCGAGCTGACGCCAAGATCCCGCAGGATCTGCGCGCCGACGCCAACCTCGCGCCAGCGTTCGTTGCGCTGCTCATCGCTCGACGATGGCTTTTCAAGCGGGGTCAGTGGCACGCCCGCGGCACCATCCCTGAGGCAGATCAGAACGCCGCAGCCATCGGCCTTGAAGCGTTGCAGCGCCATGCTGACTTTCGGCGAGGCCATGAAAATATCCGTGAGGATATTGGGCTTGTGGAAGCGCGCAAGAATTCTCTCGCCCCTGCCAATGCTGCCATAGACGAAGGCAAGATGGTAAACGTCATCGAACGGCGTGCGGTAGGCATGGCCCTGCATGGGTCCGATGGGCGTTTCCACCTCAAAGCTGCTGACACGCTCCACCAGTTTCTCGCGGACCTGACGCCACGCAATCATATCGGCGATGGTGACATGCTTCAGGCCGTGTTTCGCGGCAAAATCCGCCACCTGCCTGCCTTTGGTGACGGTGCCATCGTCATTGACCAGTTCGCAGATCACGCCGACAGGCGGCAGGCCTGCCATGGTGCAAAGGTCAACGGCCGCTTCCGTATGGCCGGAGCGCATTAGCACCCCGCCATCCTTGGCGATCAGCGGAAAAATATGTCCCGGACGGGCAAAATCATTGGCGCCTGCATTGGGATTCGCCAACCCGCGACAGGTCGAGGTGCGCTCCTCGGCCGAAATGCCCGTGGTCATGCCCGGCTTGTAGTCAACAGAGACGGTGAAGGCCGTGGAATGGTTGGAATCATTATGCGCCACCATCGGATCAAGCCGCAGACGGCGCGCCTCCGCCTGCGTGATCGGTGCACAGACAATGCCGGAGGTGTGGCGCACGATGAACGCCATCTTCTCGGCGGTGCAATGCACGGCGGCGACAATGAGATCACCCTCCCCCTCGCGGTCGTCATCGTCGGTAACGACGACGATCTCTCCACGGGCAAAGGCTTCGATGGCTTCCTGGACACGTACTGGCATGAGGGTGATGTAGCGAGACGGGAGGAAAGCCGCAAGGCTGCGGAATGTCTCAGTTTGAATTTTGGTGAGGGTGCAGGTTTTGTTATTGTCGATACGGGTGAAAGTTCTGCGGGTAGTTGAAACGTCGAATGAACAAGGCGAGCCTTAGCCCGCTTTCCTTTTGTGCGTAGCATCCACGTAGCTGGAAAGTACTGCGCTGATGCGGCTCTGGTATCCTTTCCCTGTGGACTTGAAGTGCCCAAGCACGCGGCGTGGCAAGCGCAATGTAATTTGTTCGGTGCCCTCAGGCTCCACTACCTGCGCCTTGTCCCAAAAGCCTGCGGGGATAGCGCCTGCGTCGAGGTCGGCCGCCGCGCGCCGTTCAACCTCGGCGTCACTCATGGCCTTCACGGCTTTGCTGAGTGGCGAGGCGGCTGGCATGTCGTCAAGACTGCCATACCGCACCACTTTGGATGCTTTGGTATTTTTTGCGGTCATGTTTGCCTGCCCTCCATGCTGAGATTATGCGAATGTCCCCGTCGCGTTCAGTGAACACGACGCGCAACACCTCGCCGTCAAAGACACCTAAAGCGATGAAACGAGTTTCGCCGTAGTCGCTTCGGGTGTCCTGGGTTTTCAGAATTGGACCACGGAATATCTGAGCGGCTTGCAGGAATGTGATTCCGTGCTTGGCTTCGTTCGAAGCGCTCTTGTCCGTGTTCCATTGAAATCCCACGGTTATATATAACTACAAAAGTAGTTATAGAAAAGCAAAATATTCAAGATCTGGTTCAACTGCCTTAACCCGGCGCAGACTATATCCGCTCCGCCGTCAGCAGCCGCGAAGGCTGCACGAATTCCTCCTGCGCAGCCACCGTCAGCAACTCGCGCGATCCCGCCGCCGCTGTTTTCGCCAGCACGCCGAAAATCGACGATGCTGCAAGGCTGAGCGCTTGTGACGCTAACCCCGTGCGTAGCCAATGCACGAAAAACACCGCTGCGATGGCGTCTCCCGCGCCGTTGACGCTGATATCAAGGCGCGGCGAGCGCAGCCGCCACATCTCGCCATGCACCGATGCCAGCATATCGATGCAATCACCCGGCGTATCCTCTGTCAGGAGCGACGTGACGAGGATGACTTTCGGCCCCATGGCATGCACACGCTTCACCGCCTTGCAGGCGGTGGCAAGCTGGCCTGTCTCCATCCCCGCCAGATACTCAAGCTCAAACTGGTTCGGCGTGATGATATCCGCCGCCGGAACCGCCTGCTCGCGCATGAATTCGGGAATGCCGGAGCGCACGAAGATGCCGCGCCCGACATCGCCGATGACAGGATCACAGCAATAAGCCGCGTTGGGAGACGCTGCCTTGACCCGCGCCACAGCGGCCAGAATGGCATGACCGATATCCGCCGAGCCCATGTAGCCCGAAAGGATGCCATCGCAGGAGGCGAGCACGCCGCGATCTGCGACGCCATCCATCACTTCGTCGATCATCGGGCCATCGAAAACACGGCCTTTCCAGGCACCGTATCCAGTGTGGTTCGAGAACTGCACGGTATGAATCGGCCAGACCTCGCAGCCCAGCCTTTGCATCGGAAACACGGCGGAGGCATTGCCGACATGGCCGTAAGCCACATGCGACTGGATCGAGAGGATATTCAGAGGCCGATCACGCGGGACAGAAGCAAGGCTCATCCAGCCTTGATCCCGACTTCGCGGATCAGCTTGCCCCATTTATCGCCCTCGGTTTTGAGAAACGCGCCAAGCTCTTCGGGTGAGCCACCGACAGCTTGCGCACCCAGAGACACCAGCCGCGCCTTCACGCCCTCTTCGGCCAGCGCCCGTCTCGTATCGGCATTGATGCGGTCGATGATCACGCGGGGTGTGCCTTTGGGTACAAACAGCGAGAACCACGATGTCACGTCAAAACCGGGCACAACCTCGGCAATCGGTTGCAGATCAGGAGCATGGGGCGAGCGTTGCGCCGTGGTAATGCCCAGCCCCTTGACGCTGCCCGCACGCGCCAGCGGCAGCGAGGCCGTGATATTGTCAAAGATCACATCGATTTGCCCGGCCAGCATATCCTGGATCGCAGGGCCGGTGCCCCGATACGGCACATGCTGCATCTTGGTGCCGACAAGCTTCTGGAAAAGTTCGCCCGACAGATGCACCGAGGTGCCCACACCCGATGAACCATAGGTCACCTTTCCGGGATTGGCCCTGGCGTAATCCACGAATTCCTTCACGGAATTATAGGGCGTATGCTTGCCCGCAATCAGAATATTGGGAACCAGCGCAATCAGGGTGACGGGATCGAAATCCTTTACCGGATCATAGGTGAGGTTCGGATAGAGATAGGGATTGGTTGCCATACCCACGGAAACAATGAGGATATTGTCACCGTCCGGCGCTGCTTTCGCCACCTGATCGCTGCCAAGATTGCCGCCTGCACCCGCCTTGTTCTCGATCAGAACGCGGGCACCCCAGTATTCGCCAAAGCGCTCGGACAGGATGCGGCCCAGCACATCCGTGGCCCCTGCTGGCGGAAACGGCACCGTGATCTTGATCTGCCGTCCGGTAGGCCATGTGCCCTGCCCGCGCGCTATCGCAGGCGCAAGAATTCCGGCCGCAGCACTGGCCAGAAAAGTCCGGCGGTGCAGAATTGTCTTTGGCATTATGACTCTCCCTGATTTTTTTTCAATCAGAGAGAGAGTACAGCGCCTTTGCTGAAAAGAAAGCCTGATAGGAGATCCAGTACGCAACAAAAAAGCCGCCCGGAGGCGGCTTTGTGCAGAAACCTGAACAGATCAGGCTTTTTCGCCCTTGGGTGGGCGCACTTCCTGACGTTCCGCGATACGCGCCGATTTACCGCGACGGTCACGCAGGTAATACAGCTTGGCGCGACGCACTTTGCCGGTACGGACCACCTTGATGCTGTCGATCATGGGTGAATAGAGCGGAAACACACGCTCCACGCCTTCGCCATAGGAAATCTTGCGGACGGTGAAGCTTTCCTGGATGCCGCCGCCGGAACGGGCAATGCAGACGCCTTCATAGGCCTGAACGCGCTTGCGCTCGCCTTCGACGACCTTCACGTTGACAATAACCGTGTCACCGGGCTGAAAGGGGGGGATGGTTTTGCCAAGTCTGGCGATCTGCTCTTGATTGAGCGCTTCAATAATATTCATCAGATGATACCTTTTTCCGTTTCGGCTCTATGGCCTGAGCGTTTAGGGACGCTTTTTTGAGTTGAGCGCTGCGGTTACAGGAAACATCCGCAAATGTCGATGGCCTATTTGCCACCCGGCATATCCGGCCTGCGTTCCCGCGTGATGGTTTCCGCCTGCTCCCGCCGCCATCTGGCGATCTTGGCATGATCGCCCGAAAGCAGAATATCAGGGATCAACTGCCCCTCCCATTCCCGCGGACGCGTATAGTGCGGATATTCGAGCAACCCGTTTTCATGGCTCTCATCCGATCCGGATTCGGGCTTGCCCATGACGCCGGGAATCAGCCGCACACAGGCGTCGAGCAGCACTTGCGCCGCAACTTCGCCGCCTGAGAGCACGTAATCGCCGATGGAGACCTCTTGCAGGCCCCTCGCCGCGATGACGCGCTCATCGACACCTTCGAAGCGTCCGCAGATGATGACTACGCCGGGTCCATCCGCCAGCCGACGCGCCTCGGCCTGCGTGAACCGCCTGCCGCGCGGGGACATCAGCAGACGTGGCCTGGGATCGTCGACGGCCACCGCCGCATCGATGGCCGCTGCCAGCACATCGGCTTTGAGCACCATGCCAACACCACCACCGGCAGGCGTATCATCCACCACCCGATGACGCCCGAGACCGTGATCACGGATCTGCCGCACGTCCAGAGACCACAGACCATTGGCCAGCGCCTCACCGGCCAGGCTATGACCAAGTGTGCCCGGAAACATGTCAGGATAGAGCGTGAGAATGCTGGCGGCAAAGCTCATGAGCCGCCCTTCACTTCCACGATTTCCGCCATCACGACAACAATCCTGCCACCTGCGATATCCACCACCGGCACATTGGCCTTGGTGAAGCCAAGCGTGAGATGCGGTTTTCCCTCCACCTTGATGTCGAGAATGTCACCCGCGCCGAAATTGTGCACTGCGGTCACATGGCCGATAATGCTGCCATCCGCCGTCTCGACGCGCAGCCCGATCAGATCGGTGTGGTAAAAATCGTCTTCATCCTCAACAAGCGGCAGTTTTTCGCGCGGCACGGCCAAGGTCATGAATTTCAAGGCCTCGACCGCATTTCGGTCATTGATGCCTTCGAATTTGACAATGACGACTTCGCCGCCGGGCCGCACGCTCTTGACAATCAGCTTGCGGCCGTCAGCCAGAAACAGCGGGCCGTAGCGGGCGATATCACCCGGTTCAGCCGTGGAGGATTTGACGCGCACCTCCCCCTTCACGCCATGTGCCGCGCCGACAACGCCAAGGATGATGAGGGGAGAGGCGGTCATCGTGGCTCCCCCTTCTCCCCTTGCGGGAGAAGGTGGTCGGCGGATGCCGACCGGATGAGGGGTATTGCGAAGCAAGTCTTGAAGTGTTTGCAGAAGCGCGACCGAAGCAAGACTCGCTTCGCGAGACCCCTCATCCGACCTTTGCCAAGGCAAAGGCCACCTTCCCCCGCAAGGGGGGAAGGAAGATG
>JANNRX010000428.1:0-2784 GCA_031401875.1 Hyphomicrobiales bacterium
TAGCAGCGGGTTCAGATGCTTTCTGCTTCCACGGTTCTTTAAGGTCGCCGTGATATCCACGCGGGATGAGCAATCCTGCTGAATCCACAGATCTGAGGCACAGCGAAACCAAAACGATGGCGCTGGCCAGCGTTTTGGCGCGTATCGTCAATGCCGGACTGGTGTTTCTGACCCAGATTCTGTTTGCGCGCGTCATGGGCGCGGCTGAATTCGGCATTTACGCCACGGCAAACACCATCATGCTGCTGGTAGCGGGGGTGGCGACACTCGGGCTTGTCACGATGCCGCAACGCTTTCTTCCCGAGTATGAGAAGAACGCAGATCAGGCCAGAATGCGCGGGCTGGTCCAATTCGCGCAATGGGCGCCTTTCGTGATCGGTTCCACATTCTGCATCGGCGGCGCAATAGCGGCCTATCTTGCACGGGATCTTCTCTCTCCGCCTGTGGCGACGGCAACCTGTGTGGCGTTGCTGGTTGTTCCAGCCTTGGCGTCGCTCGATATTGTCGAGGGCATCGCTCTGGCAAGGGCCTGGAAAGCACTGGCTTACGGCGTTGCATTCATTGTACGGCCTCTGATCACTCCGCTGGTATTTCTTGCGGCTTGGGCAGCGGGCGTGACCGCGGATGCCACACTTGCCATGGCAGCGCTCGTTGTTGCTACATGGCTGTCCGCCGGGCTGTTGCTGATTCTCGTGCGGCGCAGGCTGAAGACACTTCTGCCGCAAGGTCCTGTCAGCCATGAACGTCGGCGCTGGATCAAGGCAGGCCTGCCGGTGATGGTGATCCATGGCGCCTTCATGCTGATGACATCAACCGACATCGTGGCGCTGGCGTTTTACCGGGAGGATGCCGAAGTCGGAGCCTATAGCGCCGCCGCCCGTCTCGTGGCTTTGGTCGCTTTCGTGCATCATGGCCTGACATGGGCCAGCGGCCATCATTTCAGCGCGATGCATGCGGCTGGTGAACGCGACAGGCTTGCCGCCTTCTCCGCCCGGACAACACTCTGGACCTTTCTTCCCTCCGTTGTGGCGGCAGCGCTGGTTGCCCTGGCCGCACCGCTGTTTCTGCTGCTCTTCGGCAAGGATTTCACGGGTGGCGCGGGCATCACTGCCGTACTTCTGTTGGGCTTGCTGGCGCGCGCTGCTGTTGGCCCGGCTGAGCAGCTTTTGATCATGACAGACCATCAGCTCGCCTGCGCCACGGCCTATGGCTGGGCCTTTCTGATCAATCTCCTGCTCTGTCTTGCACTGGTTCCGGCCTATGGCGGGCTTGGAGCAGCGGCAGCCACCGCCTTTGCCTATGCTGCCGCATCGCTGATTCTGGCGTATCAGGTCTGGTGCAAGCTTGGTTTCCACGTCCACATTCTGGCATTGCTGTTCTCTTTTGCCCGGAAGCCAATCCATGTCTGAGAGCTGGACTGCTGCTGAAATCCGGATTGCTTTCGTGCAAGGGCATTATGACGAGTCCGTCTGCGCACTCGAACGCTCTGCCTCTCACCCCAATCCTTTTGCGTTTTCTCCCGCGTTGCAGCCGCTGTTGCCACGGAGAGGCAAAGCTCATGAAGGGGGCAAGGCTTCTGCGGGAAGTATGGCTTCTGCCCTGATCAGCACGAGAGCTGACGGCACGCTGAATGGCGTCTGGCCCATGAATGCCCAGAAACATTCTGGCCTGTTGCGCATCATGCGCGCCCCCAATGTTCCGCTCTATGACACCGATGGAACACCCATGATCGTCGCGGGCCATGAACAGGCTGTGCTGAAACAGATGATCGCATTTCTCGCCGCCGATCCTGCCTTGCCCAAGGTTCTTCTTGGTCACAGCCTGATTGCGGAAGGCCCTGTCTGGGACGCCTTGCAATGGCTTTCATCGCTTGGCCTTCTACGCCTGACCGTGATTGAATCTTGGGAGCGCTCGATTCTTGAAGGAGGTGCGGAAGGTGCAGAGACTTATTTCAGACGCTTCTCATCCGCACGGACCCGCAAGACAATACGTGCCAAAATTCGCCGCCTGCAAGAATTTGCCCCGCTTTCCCTCGCCATTCATAAGGCGGTGGAGGATATTCCGGCCGCTTTCGCAACATTTCTGAAGCTGGAAGCTTCAGGCTGGAAAGGCAACAAACGTACAGCGCTGAAATTTCATCCCGATGACGCCCGCTACAGTCTTGAACTGGTGACGGGGCTTGCGCGCACCGGGCGGGCTTTCATCGGCGTTCTGAACATGGGGGAGCGCCCTGTCGCTGCTGGCTTGTTCCTGCGCGCGGCGGGCGAGGTCAATTTCTGGCGTACGGCCTATGACAATGATCTGTCCCGCTTTTCGCCAGGTAAAATCCTTGATGTCATGATAACGGATCATCTGTGCTCCCAGCCCTGGTTCAACCGGCTGGATTCAGGCACCGACAGCGCCATGGACCCCACCAAGCTGCTGTGGACCCAACGCCGGAAAATGGCGAATGTGGTGATCGACTGTCGAGTCTCATCACTTGCAGGGCATACTGTGGTCATCAGCCAGCGCCTGCGTCTCTTGCTGAAACGATGCAGGCAGGGATTCTTCAGTCATCGCTGATCATGCGTCGAAATAGGCGTTTATGACGCGACCATAGATACGCGTCAGAATCTCAAGATCAGTAATGGCGATATTTTCGTCCAGCTGATGCATGCTGCGCCCGATCAGGCCGAATTCAAGCACGGGACAGTGATCCTTGATGAAGCGCGCATCCGAAGTGCCGCCAGTGGTCGACAAACGGGCCGTCAAACCGGTTTCAGCCTTCACGGCACCCTGCACCAG
>JANNRX010000429.1:0-3744 GCA_031401875.1 Hyphomicrobiales bacterium
GACCTCGGCAAGGAGCTGTTCGCGTTTGGCCGCGAGAAGGCGGGCGAAGACGCCATGGGCACGATCGTTGGCGCGATTCCCGGTCTCGGCCAGTTCGTCTGATGCCTGCGGGGATTAACCTCGCAGCCAAGCTTCAAGCCTTCACGGCCCACTGGAGTCCCAGGATCGTTGCCGATTACAATGGCAACGATGTCATGGTCGTGAAGGTGAAGGGCGAATTCAAATGGCATTCCCATCCAGATACGGATGATTTTTTCCTTGTCCTTTCGGGCAAACTCACCATCAGACTCCGCGACGGCGATGTCACGCTTGGTCCCGGCGAACTCTATGTGGTGCCAAAGGGCGTCGAACATTGCCCGGTTGCGGAAGACGAATGCCATCTGCTGCTGATCGAGCCGCGCCACACGCCCAACACAGGTGATGAAAATACGGCGGCCAGTAAAGAGCGCATCTAAAACAACAGCTGAGGCCACCCGTGTGTTGGCGCACGGGCGGCCTCGCTCCTGTCCACTCCGGCTCAAAGAACGAGCCAGGTGACGGGCGTCTTCAGGCTGCCTCAGCCTGCGACGCCATTCTCTCAATTCCCTTCTCCGGCTCCGCCGCTGTTCTTTTCACCCTTCCCCCTCGTGGGGAAGGTGACCCGAAGGGGCGGATGGGGTTGTCGATCCCATGGTACCAGAGCCCCAGGCGACCCCTTCCGTCACGGCTTCGCCGCGACACCTTCCCCACAAGGGGGAAGGATGGGAAAGATCGTAACGGTCAATCATGAAGCCTACTGGTATTGTCTCACATCACAATCACTTTGGTGCCGACTCGAACGCGCTCGTAAAGCTCAGTCACATCCTCGTTGCGCATGCGGATGCAGCCGGATGAAACCGCCTGGCCGATGGTATGTGGCTCGTTCGTGCCATGAATCCGGTAGAGCGACGAGCCGAGATAGAGCCCGCGCGCACCCATGGGATTCTCGGGGCCACCCGCCATGTAGCGCGGCAGGTCTGGGCGGCGCTTCAGCATTTCTGCCGGTGGACGCCAATCTGGCCATTCCGCCTTGCGACTGATGGCCTGTGAACCCTTCCATTCAAAGCCGGGCCGTCCGACGCCGATACCGTAGCGGCGGGCTTTGCCCTGTCCTTCCACGAGGTAGAGAAACTTGGTGCTGGTATCGATCACCACGGTGCCCGCGCTGTGGCTGGCGGAGTAATCCACCGTCTGCGGCAGATATTGCGGATCAAGCCCGCGCTCGACCTGACGGAAATCAGGATTAAGAGCGGCCTGTCTTGGTTCTGGTTGGGCGCGTGCCTGCGGCTGGTAAGGCTCAACGGGAAGTGCGCGGTAGACAGGTGCCGCGCCATAGCCTTGGGAAGCCGGGTAAGGTTGTGGCTGAACCGCTGGCTGATTCTGAGGCTGAGCATATCCCCGTGGCGCAGGATTGCGACCGGTCAGCAGCAGTTCGATAAAGCCCCCGCCAAGGTTTGGCGAGGCCGCGCTGGCGGCGTGACCGCTCTGTGCATAAGGATTGGCCAGGACGGGCTGTGCCAGCACCATGGCGGCCAGAACAGGTCCGGCAAAAGACAGGATTCGTTTCATCTCAAAACCTTCAATACGCGACACGAAGGAGACACTTTCAAAACCAGGGCTGCTTTTTTTCAACCCCAGGTTTGTGTCAGGCAAGATAAGCGACAGACGATTTTCAATCCTTAACACATCCGAAAAACGATCATTTAAATCACTGAAATGACGTTTGTTTTTGATTATGCTTGCCAAGTTCTGAAGATTGCCAGGCTATGGTTTCCGCCCCCTCAACAGACGTGGTTTCAGGGCCGTTAAGATACCCTCTCCTGAACGCATTCTTAACCATGTCCAGATACACCAGTGAAAATACCGCCGAGGCTCCATGTCTGCAAAACGCGCTTCCTTCACCATTGAACAGAACAATCCCAGCGCCGTTGAAGCTGTTTCCTATGCTGCAAACGGGTTGGATGGTGGTGGCGTGCGCAGCGTTCTAGCCAAGCTTGATGAACTGGGCTCGATGATCCAGCCGACACAAAGCATCATCTCCAATATCTCGGAAGCCTATCGCCGCGAGATTATCGAGGTGATGAAGCTGCGCGAGGAGATGGAAAAAATCCAGAGCGCCATCACGGAAACAAAACGCCAGGTCGTCTCCTTGCGCACATCGGCCACGCAAGCGGTCAAGGTCAACCACGCCGCTGGCGAATTGGGGGCTGTGGTCCTTGATACGGAAAGCGCGACCAACAAAATTCTGGCCGCAGCCGAGAAGGTTGAGATGCTGGCCGGCGTTATCCAGAGCGAAGTAACCATCGACGCCAAGAACAAGCGCGCGGGTGAAATCGCCGGGGCTGTCATGAGCATCTATGAAGCCTGCAATTTCCAGGACCTGACGGGACAGCGCATCTCCCGTGTTTGCGAGACCCTCGCTTTCGTCGAAAGCCGCGTGGAACGCATGACCGAGATATGGGGTGGGCTTGACTCGCTCTCCACCATCATGACGGAAGAGCTGCAAGCGTTCAATGAAGAACAGAGCGCACTGGGCACCCATGCTCTGGCGATGGGACCTGCCCTTGCGGGTTCGGAAAGCCATGTCGACCAGGGTGATATCGACGCGCTCTTTGATTAAAGAAGTGCTGCTTGACCAGAGAGGTCGCGGCTCAGCCAGGCGTAATGGCCCAAAACCCAACCGCACCTGACGCTTTTGTTGAATCGCCTTATAGTTCACCACATGTTAAAGACGCTCTGTTACACAAACGGGGTGTCTTTTTTTATACAAGGGGCTGCTTTCGGGCAGCAAATGTGATGCTCGGACTTTCATCAACCACGCGCAGTCAGAACTTGCTTAAAGCCACGGTTATCCGTGTGGCTGCTGCAAGCTTTTGCGCAATCTCACTGTCTGGATGTATCGTCTTTGAAGGCGGCAACAGCGCACTGCCGCGTGGACCGCGGATTGCAGAGCTTGATGAACCCAATACGGCCAATCCGAATGCAGCAAACAACAACCTTGCTTCCCTTTCCGAGGTTGTGAGCCGGAATCCCAATGATGCAACCGCCTTCAACACACGCGGAGCCGCACTCGCACGCGCAGGCCGGTTCAGTGAGGCCATCAGCGATTTCAACAAGGCGATCCAGCTTGATCCTAATCTGGCGGCGGCCTTCCTCAATCGCGGCCTCACCAATCGGCAGACTGGTCGCAATGATGCCGCCATGGCGGATTTTAACCGGGCGATCTCCATTGATGCCAATTACGGGCAGGCCTATCTGGCGCGGGGCAATCTGATCCGCACCCAGGGCGACATGCAATCCGCCATTGCCGATTATAACCGCGCTATCCAGCTGAACCGTGAAGCAGCCGAAGGCTATCATGGCCGTGGTCTCGCCTATCAGGCTCTGGGTGACCATGTTCGCGCCGTTGCCGATTTCGATGGTGCCATCGACCGCAACCCCAATGCGGTGCCCCCCTTCATGGGGCGGGGACAAAGCCTGATCGCCACGGGAAAGTTTCAACTGGCTATCGAGGACTTCAACACGGCCTTGAACCTTGATAACAAGAATGGTGATGCCTGGGCACAACGCGGCATTGCCTATGAAAACCTTGGGGACAAGAAGGAAGCCAATGAAAGCTTCCAGAAGGCGCTCATCGTTGATCCCAACAACCGCATAGCCAAGGACGGCTCTAGCCGCAACAGCGGCAGCGGGGGCGGATTTTTCCGATAATCCCTAGGGCCTGTC
>JANNRX010000430.1:0-9471 GCA_031401875.1 Hyphomicrobiales bacterium
GCGGACTGGACCGAATATGGGGCCGAGGTCCGCGCCGGTGGTTCCGATATTAGGTTTCCACTTGATCCACTCTGGGGCGACAGCAACATTGATGCCGTGTCCATCGACTGGTATCCGCCCGTGACGGATTGGCGCGATGGCCTCAGCCATCGTGATGCTGCGGATTATGATGGTCCGCTTGATCCGCAGATGTTCAGCGACCGGATTGCGGGTGGCGAAGCCTTCGACTGGTTTTATGCCGATGATGCCAGCCGGATCACCCAGCAGAGACTCCCGATCACCGATGGGGCTTACAGCAAGCCCTGGATATACCGGCCGAAGGATTTGTCCGGGTGGTGGTTGAATCCCCATTTCAACCGCGCTGGTGGTGTTGAGCTTGGTGCGCCGACAGAGTGGGTTCCACAGTCGAAGCCGATCTGGCTTCTGGAGCTTGGCTGCCCTGCCGTTGATCGTGGCGGGAACGGGCCGAATGTCTTTCCAGACCCAAAATCATCCGAGAATGCGGCGCCGCCTTTTTCCCGGGGCATTCGCGATGACTGTGTGCAGGCGCGTCATCTTGGCGCCTCGCTGGATCATTTCCAGCCAGGGTCAGGCACCTTCCGGCCTGCCAATAACCCTGTCTCTGCGATCTATTCCAGCTGGATGGTCGATCCCTTGCGGATCTATCTGTGGACCTATGATGCGAGGCCCTTTCCAGCCTTCCCGGATCACGCCGAGATCTGGTCCGATGCGACTAATTTCGAGACCGGCCATTGGTTGAATGGGCGTCTTGAGGGTGCGCCTGTCGATGATGTGGTTGCCGCCGTTTTTGCTGATTATGGAGAAGCCCCGCCTGCAAGGATTGCGGCTGATGGCTTTCTTGAGGGGTATGTGATCGACCGTCCTTTGTCGTTGCGCGGCGTTATCGAACCTCTTTCTGAATTCTTCGGATTTGATGCGGTTCTTGCTGGTGGAATAGTCCGCTTTGTCAGACGTTCGGCCAAACCGGTCATGACGCTTGCATCCGATGCTTTCGCCGTCACTGACAAGACAGACAGGCCAGTGCGAACCCGCGCCCAGTCAACCGAACTGCCTGTTGCAGTCACATTGGCATTCACAGATGTCGAGAGTGATTTCCGTCAGGGCGCTGTCCGCGTGGTTGTCCCTGATCCGGCGGGTAGCCGGCAGACGAGCGTGGAGGCACCGATAGCCTTGCGAAGGCCTGTCGCGCTGCACAGGGCTTCTACCATTCTGAATGAAACAAGGACGGCACGGGAAAGCATTACCTTTGCCCTGCCACCCAGCAATCTGGCACTTGAGCCCGGGGATGCGGTTATCATTGACGGCAGATCTTACAGGATCCAGCGGATCAATGACGGACAGATTCGCAGTTTCACGGGCGTGGCAATCGAGCAGGCGCATTACTTCGGGACGCCTCTTGCGTCATCACCTCAAGGGCGGAGTGCACCGCGCTTCAACGGCCTTCCTTTCATCGCGGTGATGGATCTTGCTCTGGCAGATTCAAACTCGACTGCGCTCCAGTATGTTGCCGCAACTGCGGACCCATGGCCGGGTGCATTCACGCTGTGGCGCTCTGTCGATGGTGCCAGCTTCGAGGCGGTGCAGCGTCTGAGTACTCCGGCAACCATGGGCATAACACTGAATGCGCTCCAGCCAGGGCCTTTGTGGCGCCACGACAAGGTGAATACGCTTGATGTGGAGCTGTCTCGCGGAATTCTGGAATCTGTCACGGAAACCGCGCTGCTCAACGGAGCCAATCTTCTTGCTGTCGGTTCAAAACAGCTCGGCTGGGAGATTCTCGGCTACAGGTCGGCTACGCTGATTGCAGCGAGACGCTGGCGATTGTCCGGCTTTATTCGCGGTGTTGCAGGCTCTGAGCCCTTTGCCTCTGTTGCAAAACCTGCCGGTACGCAGATTGTCATTCTTGATGGCACGGTGTCTGAATTGGCGAGTGGAACGGAATGGCTGAACCGCCGGACATTCTATCGTCTCTCTCCTGAAGGGCGAGACCATGCTGACGCTCTCGCAACCGCATTCGAGGCAACAGCTGACTCGTCCAGTTTGAGGCCACTCTCCCCCCAGCATCCGCGCGGGCGCAGGACGCCAGCTGGCGTGCAGTTGAGCTGGATTCGTCGAACACGGTTTGGTGGCGACAACTGGGAGCTTGCGGAGATTCCACTGAATGAAGAATCGGAGGCCTATCTCGTTGAGGTTCTGAGCGGCCAGACGATCAAGCGAAGCTTCACGGTGGGCTCACCAGCACTGCTGTATCCGGCGGCACTGGAAGTCTCCGATTTTGGCACCTCGCAAATCCGCATCAGGCTGCGTATTCGCCAGATCAGTGCTGCGGTTGGGCCGGGGCAGGCCATCGAGACTGACGTCTCCATCACTCCGTGATGTTCGCGTTTTTTGCAATCCAACTCAACTCTTGTCATCGAAAGGATTCATGATGATTGAACTGAAAAGCCTGCTCCAAAGTCGTACGGTCTGGGCCAATGCCGTTGGGCTCCTGGCACTTCTTTTCTCGATCCTGGGTTACAGTCCACCGGTTGTTGACAAGGAACAACTGATTGACGCCATTCTGCAAGTGATCGCTGGGTTCAGTTTTCTGGCGTCGACCGCGTTCAGAATTGCGGCAACCAAGAAAATCACTCTGTAATGCTGTGTTCATGACGAGTTCAGCCATTGGCGAGTGTATGTAGGGCATGTGTATATGGGACATGCGGTATTGGCTGGTTATCTGTGTGATTCTTCTGTCCGGGGCGGGGATCCAATCCGCCTCGGCGCAGCAAGCTTGCTTCTCCGCGGAAGACACCAGAGCCCATGTTGTCAAGCTCGGACTGGTACCGTTGCATGATATCGTGCGTTCCGCACGTGGGGGAAGCTCGCTAGATCTTATTTCTGCACGGTTATGCGAGACGAATGGCAACATGGTGTATATGATTACCCTGCTCGAACGTGATGGACGTGTCATGAGAATGACTGTCGATGCACGGACGGGCAATGTGATCAACAACCGCTGAGAATATCCATCCATGCGCCTTCTCGTCATTGAGGACGACCGTGACCTCAACCGCCAACTCGTTACAGCCCTCGAAAATGCGGGCTATGCCGTCGACCGTGCCTTTGACGGGGAAGAAGGACATTTCCTGGGTGACACAGAGCCTTATGACGGTGTTGTGCTGGATATAGGGCTGCCAAAGATGGACGGAATCACCATTCTGGAGAAATGGCGTTCCGACGGCAGAAAAATGCCGGTCCTGCTTCTGACGGCACGTGACCGCTGGAGCGACAAAGTGCAGGGCTTTGATGCCGGCGCCGATGATTATGTGCCCAAGCCTTTCCACATGGAGGAAATTCTGGCTCGCCTGCGTGCCCTTCTCCGGCGCGCTACAGGGCATGCCAAGAATGAACTTGTGTGCGGCCCGGTGATTGTTGACACGCGTTCAAGTCGGGTTGTCGTTGACGGGAATGCTGTGAAGCTGACTTCGCACGAATACCGTCTGCTTTCCTACCTGATGCACCATCAGGGGCGTGTCGTATCGCGAACTGAGCTGGTCGAGCATCTTTATGATCAGGATTTTGACCGCGACAGCAATACGATCGAGGTGTTTGTCGGACGGTTGCGCAAGAAGCTCGGCGTTGAGGTGATCCAGACCATCCGAGGCCTGGGATATCTTGCCGCTGCGCCGGAGCCTGTGAAAGGCCGCTGAGAGATGTGGCTGTTCCTGCAACGCAAGGCCCCGCTCTCCATTGCAGGCAGGCTTGTTGTTTCGGCTGTGAGCCTGAGTACGATTATTCTGCTCATCGCCGGAATCGTACTCTCGACAATCTATCGTCGCACCACGGAATTCGCTTTTGATGAACGGCTAAATGTCTATCTGAAGGCGCTGGTTGCTGATGTTGCCACTTCAGGGGAAAGCGACAGATCGGAACCGGGCAATCTGGGCGAGCCACGGTTCGAAATTCCATTGTCGGGCTGGTACTGGCAGATCGGTCGTATCGACACTGAACGAGACAGCGAACAATCGACCCGGACGTCGAAATCACTGTTTGCCGCAAAACTCCCGCGTCTCTCTGATCTGGGCGTCAAGCCGCGTACCAACGGGATTGGTGAAGCCTATGCGCAAGGGCCAGATGACCGTCAGGTCCGCATTATCGAACGGATCATAGATCTTGGCGATGACGGGCGCTATTCCGTGGCGGTTGCGGGCGATCCGCAAGAGGTCGTCAAGGAAATTTACCAGTTCAATCTGGCCCTTGTCGCGACTTTTCTGGTGCTTGGCATTGCGCTTGCGGGTGTCAGTATTGCGCAGGTCCAGTTTGGTCTTGGCCCGCTTGTCGAGCTGCGTGGTGCTTTGGGGCAAATCCGGCGTGGGGAAGCCCAGCGCATCGAAGGAACGTTCCCGCCTGAAATCGCACCATTGGCCGAAGAGCTCAATCTAATGGTTGACGCCAATCACGAGATTATTGAAAGGGCCCGAACGCACGTTGGCAATCTTGCCCATGCTCTCAAGACACCACTCAGTGTTATCGTCAATGAAGCGGATGCTGATCACTCCCTTCTCGCTGACAAGGTGAGGGAGCAGACCCTTGTGATGCGCGATCAGGTACAATATTATCTTGATCGTGCCCGTGCTGCTGCGCGAGCCGCCGCAGTCGGTTCTGTCACAGATGCTGAGCCGGTCGTTGCCAGTATGGTGCGGACATTCACAAAAGTCTTTCAAGGCCGCAGTATCGTTTTTTCATCACAGGTGCTTGACGGTGCGCGCTTCCGTGGAGAGCGTCAGGATCTTGAAGAAATGCTGGGCAATCTAATCGACAATGCTGGAAAATGGGCACATGCCTCTGTGCATATCTCCGTTGACAAAGGGCCTGATATCGCGCCTGAACGCCCGTCCATCGTTTTTAACGTCGATGATGACGGCCCGGGCCTGCCAAAAGAACAACGTGCCGAGGCAACACGGCGGGGTCGACGCCTTGATGAGACCAAGCCTGGTTCAGGCCTGGGGCTTTCGATTGTGGTTGATCTTGCGCAACTCTATGGCGGCTCGTTCGTTTTTGACGATTCTCCGCGTGGCGGCCTCAGGGCATGCCTTACGCTTCCAGCCGTCATGGCATGACGGAGCCCAGAGCTGGATGAGCAGCATTCAAAAATGCAACATGAGACAATCAAGACCATGACGTCAGCGTATTCCAACCTTATATGATGAAATAATGTTCTGGATCATTGCAGCTGCCCTCATGGGCCTTACCTGTCTTGCGCTGCTTTCCGCACTCGGAAAGACGCCAACGGTGGCATCTGGCGATCACGACCGGATGTTCTACGAAGCCCAACTCAAGGAAATCGAACGCCAGAAGGCGCTCTTGCTGATTGGTGAGGCTGAGGCTGAGGCTGCGCGCACGGAGGCGGCGCGTCGTTTGCTCGCTGCATCCGCGAACATTAGCCATGACAGATCAGGTTCGGCGACCGGTAGAAAATGGGCGGCAATCGCGATTTTAACCGCCGTTCCCGTCATTGCGCTGCCTGCTTATCTCTTGAACGGTGTCCCAGACATGCCCTCCTTTCCGATTGCAAGTCGGAAGGTTGAACCTGTTCAGGGAGATCAATCCCTCGATATAGCAAAGGCTGTCGCGCAAATTGAAGGGCATCTTGCCCGCAACCCCGAAGACGGTCGTGGCCATGAGGTCATCGCACCGGTGTATGGGCGCATGGGGCGTCACGGAGATGCTGCAAAGGCCTACCGCGCTGCTATCGCATATCTCGGGCCAACCGCAGATCGTCATGCCGCACTTGGGGAGGCGCTTGCCACGCAGGCCAATGGTACTATCACATCGGATGCGCGGCAGTCTTTCGAAGCCGCGGCTGCGCTTGATCCAGAACATGTGAAGGCGCAATTCTTTCTCGCACTTGCCGCGCAACAGGATGGCGATATTTCCAAAGCGGTAAGGCTTCTCTCGGGAATTGAATCCCGCATACCTGACAGCGATCTAAAAACGGAGATCAAACGTCAGCTTGCATTGCTTGGCGCTATTCCAAAAGGGGGAGCTGATGTCGCCGCATTTCCTGCGCCACAGCAGGCAGAAGCTATCCGCTCAATGGTTGATGGTCTTGCCCAACGCCTTGCGACATCCGGTGGATCGGTGGATGAATGGGCTCGGCTTGTGCGTGCTCTTACAGTGCTGGGGGATACAGAGCGTGCGCAGGCAATTTTGCAGGAGGCGCGGCAGAAATTCAGCACTGCTCCCGAGCAACTCGATCAGATTGAAAAAGCGGCCAAGGTTCAGCCATGAAGGGCATTCAGCAATGAGGCGTGAAACGTGACAAGGAAACAACGCCGTTTTTCTCTGATTGGCCTTGGGGGGCTGGTTCTTGCCGTTGCCGCAGGACTGGTACTTTTCGCATTGCGCGACAGTGTGGCCTTCTTCCGTTCTCCAACGGAAGTTGCCGATCAGAAAGTTCGTCCCGGCGAACGCTTCCGCCTTGGTGGCCTTGTCGAGGGTGGCTCTGTCGACAAGGGCGTTGGGGAGCGTATTGCTTTTGTTGTCGGCGACGGAAAAGCGACTGTTCGTGTCAGCTATATTGGCATTCTCCCGGACCTTTTCCGTGAAGGGCAGGGGATTGTCGCGGAAGGGGTCTTGCAACCCGATGGCGTTTTCAGGGCGGATACTGTTCTGGCCAAACATGACGAGACCTATATGCCACGCGAAGTTGCCGATGCACTGAAGAAGCAAGGCGTCTGGAAAGAGGGTCGTAAACCCGGCAATCAGAAAACAGGGGAGGGGGGAAGCGCCCTCAAGACGCAATGAGTATCGAGATCGGTCATTTTGCGCTTGTGCTGTCACTGGCTGTAGCAATCTTGCAGATGCTCTTGCCTGTTGCAGGCGTTCGGTTTGGCGATAGCGGATTGATGAGGCTGGCTGATCGCGCTGCTGCTCTGCAATTCCTGCTTGTTGGCATTGCCTTCGCATGCCTTACAGCGGCTTATCTCTCATCGGATTTCTCTGTCCGCAATGTGTTTGAAAATTCCCATTCGCTCAAACCCCTGATCTACAAATTTAGCGGAGTCTGGGGAAACCATGAAGGATCAATGCTTTTGTGGGTCCTGATCCTGGCGCTCTCGGGTGCGGCTGTTGCGGCCTTCGGACAGGGGATACCCTTGAAGCTCAGGGCCAATGTCCTGTCTGTGCAAGCCTCGATTTCCGTGGCCTTTTTGCTTTTCACGCTGTTCACCTCCAATCCATTCGAGCGGTTGCTTCCTCCCCCGCTGGAAGGACGTGATCTGAACCCGCTGCTTCAGGACCTTGGGCTCGCGATCCATCCGCCTCTGCTTTATGTCGGTTATGTCGGGCTTTCGGTTGCCTTCTCGTTTGCAATCGCGGCCTTGATCGATGGCCGCGTTGATGCTGCATGGGCGCGTTTTGCACGGCCGTGGATTCGGGGAGCCTGGATTTTTCTGACGCTTGGCATCGCGATGGGTTCCTACTGGGCCTATTATGAACTTGGCTGGGGGGGCTGGTGGTTCTGGGACCCGGTCGAGAATGCGTCACTCATGCCGTGGTTCGCAGCAACTGCACTCATCCATTCCGCCACCGTCATGGAAAAGCGCGGAGCCCTGAAGGTCTGGACGATACTGCTCGCCATTCTTGCTTTTTCGCTGTCGCTTTTGGGCACATTCATTGTCCGCTCCGGCGTTCTGACTTCGGTGCATTCCTTTGCCAGCGATCCCGCGCGCGGTGTCATCATTCTCTTGATTCTCTGCCTTTTTGTCGGTGGCAGTCTTGCTCTTTTCGCCTGGCGTGCACCGCAACTGCAACAGGGCGGATTGTTCGCGCCAGTCTCGCGGGAAGGGGCTCTGGTCATCAACAACCTGTTTCTTTCCGTCATCTGCGTGGCGGTCTTCGTGGGCACGCTTTATCCGCTGGCGCTTGAAGCATGGGATGGCTCCAAGATTTCTGTCGGTCCACCGTTCTTCAATGCCGTGTTCATTCCCCTTGCATTGCCTTTGATCATGGCGATGCCCTTTGGTCAGCAATTGGCCTGGAAGCGTGGGGATATCGCTGCTGTGGCCCAAAGGCTGGCGGCAGCCATTGCGCTGGCGGTTTTTGCGACACTGCTGATGTTTGCCTATCTCGGTGAAAAAGGTGCTCTTGCTCCCATTGGCGTGGGTATCGGCCTTTTCGCCATTGCGGGCTCAATCAGCGAGATTGTCACACGGGCCGGGCGAGGCGGGGCGTCCGGTTTCCTGCGCCGTGCCTTGGGCTTGCCCATTTCCGCATGGGGGTCAGCGCTTGCGCATGCTGGCGTTGGCGTGATGGTGCTGGGTGTGAGTGCCACGGCCTATGAGATCGAGCATATCGCCAATGTGCGACCGGGTGAATCGTTCAAGCTTGGCACCTATGAGCTTGTGCTGTCTGAGGTGCAGCAGAGGCAGGGCCCGAATTACCGCGATCTTGTTGCGGTCTTTGATGTGCGCAGCGCAGGTGTGTTTGAAGCCAGGCTGGAGCCTGCCAAGCGGGTCTATACCGCCCGCCAGATGCCAACCACTGAGGTTGCAAGACTGACACGCGGTTTCGGGCAAATCTACGTGGCGCTTGGAGAGAGTGCTGATCAGGGCCCTGTGCCGGTGCGAGCCTACTGGAAGCCATTCGTTCTGTTCATCTGGCTTGGTGCGGTGCTGATGGCGTTTGGCGGATGTCTCTCGCTCACCGAGCGGCGTATTCGCGTCGGTGCACCGGTTCCGGCTCGAAAGGGATCAACCAAAGCGGTGCGTGCATGAGAATGGCTGCGGCTCTTGTGTTGTTTGCCCTGCACGTGGTCTCACCGGCTTATGCCGTGCAGCCCGATGAGATACTCAGAGATCCTGTTGCCGAAGCGCGTGCGCGCCAGCTTTCATCCGGATTGCGCTGTCTTGTCTGCCAGAATGAATCGATCGACGATTCCACTGCCCCCTTGGCGAAAGACCTGCGCCTGCTGGTGCGTGAGCGCATCACGGCAGGCGACAGCGATGAGCAGGTGAAAACATTTCTGGTGGCACGTTACGGCGAGTTCGTGTTGCTGAAGCCGCCGCTATCGGCCAGAACCGTGGTGCTATACGGTGCACCTTTTCTGGCACTTGGGCTGGGCGGGTTTGCACTCTGGCGGCGGTCACGACGCAAGAGTGAACCTGTTGCGGTTGTCGCGCTTTCTGAGGATGAGAAAAGACGGCTTGAGAAGGTCTTGTCGGGTTCGTAATTTCCCTATTACCAAATCGTAATGCCCGCTCCAGACCATCGAAACCGGTTGAACACTAGATTTCAATCAACCTCATGAGGACGGCCTCCGGTAACCCTGTCGCCACCGATGTGTCGTTACCCAGGGGCTAAACAGGCCAGACGTGACGCAAGTTTGGCCTGTCTCTTTTTTACGGCTGGTCTATGGTTGCCTGTATGCGCATTCTGATTGTCGAAGATGATGCCGAGGCGGCGACC
>JANNRX010000431.1:0-7089 GCA_031401875.1 Hyphomicrobiales bacterium
GGCCATTGGATATGGGCTGTTGTTTGGCCTGATCGTGGTTGCCTTCCGTAGTTTCGGCCTTCCTTTAGCCGCCTATGGACCTGTCACCATGCTGATGGCCGCACTTGTCGGCCTTGAGGGGCATGAATGGTTGCGCCGCAACTATGCACGCAAGGGCTGGAGCCATGCCGGAACAATCAGCGGACCATCGCTGGCGGAATGCGAGCGCCGCTTTTTCAAGAACTGGCTGGCGGCACGTGACCAAGCATCATCTGCTGTTCCAGCTCTTGCATCCAGACCGCTCTCTCCTTTGGCCAAGCCGCAGGTTCTGGGCATTTTCCCGCCAGCCCGAGGCCAGATTTGAACATTGCCCTGATCGATTACGGTGCGGGCAATCTGCATTCTGCCGCCAAGGCGCTTGAGCGTGCCATGACCGATGCCGCGATCAGCGGCAGCGTCACGATCACGGCAAGGGCCGAAGATATCGCCGCGGCAGACCGCATCGTGCTGCCCGGCGATGGGGCCTATGCCGATTGCATGGCTCAGCTTCGGGCTGCCCCCGAGATGGTGGAAACGCTGGAAAAGCGTGTACGCAACGACGGCGTTCCTTTTCTGGGTATCTGCGTCGGCATGCAATTGCTGGCAACGCAAGGAACCGAGCATGGCCTGACACAGGGCCTCGGCTGGTTGCCGGGTTCCGTACAGCGGATTGCACCGCAAGATCCCGCACTCAAGGTGCCGCATATGGGCTGGAATACGCTGGATGTCTTCTCGCCGCACCCCCTGCTGGAAGGCATCCGGCTGGGACCGCAAGGGCTTCATGCCTATTTCCTGCATGCCTATCATCTGATGGCGGATGATCCTGCCGATGTGATTGCACAGGCGGAATATGGCTCGATGGTGACAGCCATCATTGCACGCGGCAATATCGCAGGCGTCCAGTTTCACCCCGAGAAGAGCCAGACACTGGGCCTGGCCCTGCTCGCCAATTTCCTGAGGTGGACACCGTGATTCTTTATCCCGCCATCGATCTCAAGCAAGGGCAATGCGTCCGCCTCCGGCAGGGCGACATGGGCCAGGCGACGGTGTTCAATGATGACCCGGCAGCGCAGGCCGCAAGCTTTGAGAGCGATGGCTTCTCCTGGTTGCATGTGGTGGATCTCGACGGAGCCTTTGCCGGCAAACCCATGAATGCGGCTGCTGTGGATGCAATTCTCGCCCGTGTGCGCTTTCCTGTGCAGCTCGGCGGCGGCATCCGCGACATGGCGACGGTCGAGGGCTGGCTGGCAAAGGGCATTGCCCGCGTAATCATCGGCACAGCGGCGGTGCGTGATCCGGCTTTCGTGAAGGCCGCGGCGAAAGCCTGTCCGGGCAAGGTCGCGGTCGGTATCGATGCGCGTGAGGGCATGGTGGCGGTGGAAGGCTGGGCCGAGACATCGACGCTCTCGGCGCTTGATTTGGGTCGCCGCTTCGAGGATGCGGGTGTCGCCGCCATCATCTACACTGATATCGCCCGTGATGGCATGCTTCAGGGCCTTGATATGGCGGGGACACGCAGCCTTGCCGAAAAGCTGTCGATTCCAGTGATTGCATCGGGCGGGCTCGCCTCCATTGCCGATGTCGAAGCGTTGTTGCAGCCGCAGAACCGATGCATTGCAGGCGCAATCACAGGACGGGCACTTTATGACGGGAGGCTCGACGCCAGGCAGGCCATCCGGCTGATCGCCAGCGCTTAGATCACGTCGTCTTCGAATAACCTCGTAACCACTTATTCGCGACATGCTCATAGCCATCAACCCCAACGGTGCAGCTCTGCACCATGGCGTTTCAGCCAGGCTTCCGCCCGTTCGAAATCCGGAAAGACAGAGGCCACGACGCGCCAGTAGCGCGGCGAGTGATTCATCTCCACACGATGCGCCACTTCATGCGCCGCCAGATAATCCAGCACGAAAGGCGGAGCCAGGATCATCCGCCAGGAAAAGGACAATGAACCATCCGCGGCACAGGAGCCCCAGCGGCTTTTTGTATCCTTGATAGCGATACGCTTGATCGTGACACCAAGCGTTTCGGCATGTTTGCGGGCAGCCGCATCAATATCCTTGCGGGCCTCGCGCTTGAGGAAATCGCGTACGCGCCGTGCAAGGAAAGATGCATCACCTGCAACCGCCAGAACCGGATGTCCGTCAGGGCCTGTCTCCGTCCAGACCGTGCCGCGGGCCTTTTCGCGATGGTCAATGCGGTGCAAAGTGCCGCGCAGGGGAACCTGTGCGCCCATGACAAAATCCACCATCTCCGGCATCCTGGCATAGCGGGCAGCCAGCCAGCCTCCGTGTCGGATGGCAAAATCCCTGGCCGTGATGAGATTGCCGCGCATGGGCATGGTGAGCAAAGCCTCGCGTGTGGCCGTCTTCACGCGCAAGGTATAGCGCTTCGCCTGTGGCGACCGGCGGATCACCACGGGATAGATACGACCGAGGTGGATGACCTCGATCCGCTCTTCGGCGGGAGGGTCCAGCAGGCGAAGGATTCGCTGAAGCATGCATCAAGTCTAGAGCAACACGCACCAGGAGGGAATCGCTGAAACGGGTCTATGGGGCCGTTTCAGCAGAGGCTCAGCCTGCGCTGACGACTTTTAGTCTCGGAGCGACTCGATTTGCAGGTGCCGTAGCCGCAATCTTGGTCTTTGCTGGTTTGGCATCGGCATTTTTGGCATCGGCACTCTTGGCATTTTTAGCCATGAAGCCCTTGATCGCAGGTGCGATTTCCTTGCGGAAGCGCGAACCGTTGAAGACGCCGTAATGGCCGACATCCTTTTGCAGATGATAAAGCTGCTTGTCCTTGGAGAGGTTCACGCACAGATCATGCGTCGCCTTGGTCTGGCCGACGCCGGAAATGTCGTCATTCTCGCCTTCGACTGTCATCAGGGCGCAACGACGCACGGCAGAAAGGTCAACCGGCTTGCCGCGATGCGTCATCTCGCCCTTGGGGAGGGAATGCTTGACGAACACGACATCGACGGTTTGCAGATAGAATTCGGCGGTGAGGTCCATGACGGCAAGATATTCATCATAGAAATCACGCTGCTTTTCAGCCGAATCACCATCACCCGCCACTAGATGGGAGAACATGTCCCAATGCGCAGTCATGTGGCGGTCGATATTCATGGCCATGAAGCCGGAGAGCTGCAAAAAGCCAGGATAGACATCGCGGTAGAAGCCCGGATTGGGGAAGGGCACCTTGATCAGGCAGTTCTTCTGAAACCACGCGATGCCGCGCTCTTCCGCCAGCTTGTTGACGGCGGTCGGGCTTTTGCGTGTATCGATCGGGCCGCCCATCAGCGTCATGGATGCGGGGATAGCGGGGTGATCTTCCGCCTCCATCAGGGCCACAGCAGCAGCAACCGGAACGGCCGGCTGGCAGACAGCCATGATGTGGAGATCGGGCCCGAGCAGCGTGAAGATCTCGATCATGTAATCGATGTAATCATCGAGATCGAAAGTTCCATCCGCTTGCGGCACCATGCGGGCATCAGTCCAGTCAGTGATGTAAACCTCATGTGACGGCAAAAATGCCTCCACCGTGCCGCGCAAAAGCGTTGCATAATGCCCGGACATTGGTGCCACAATGAGAACCTTGGGCTGTTGCGGTGTTAGCGCAGGCAGATCACGCTTAAAATGCAGAAGCTGGCAAAAGGACTTTTTCCAGAGGATACGTTCTGTCACCGCGACTTTTTTACCGTCGACCAGCGTGAAAGGCAGATCAAAAGCGGGCTTGCCATAGCGTCTTGTGGCGCGCTCGAACATTTCAGCCGAGGCTGCCATCGTACGCCCGAAAGCGGTTTGTCCAAGGGGATTGAGCGGGTTCTGATAGAAGACCCGCATTGCGTCTGAAAGTGCGCGGGCAGGAGCCATTACAGAATGGGCCGTTTCATACATGAAATACAGACTGCGATTCATTCCGGATCACCTGTTTTCTTGCATTGGCTTTCCAGCCAATCAGTACCTGATCGTTGCAACAATCATTTTGCAGTGCAACATAGGACAATTCATCAGAATGTCCATCGAAGCCTTAAACAAGCATGAATAATTCTCTGTCTAAGTAGCGATGACCTTGCCTTGCCATTCTTTCCCGGCCAACAGCGCGATCAGCAGCGCCGCATAAAGGTTCAGCACGGCGATTCCCAGACCCACAATGACATCGGGCCAAACGGTTCCACTGAAAGCCGTTGCTACGGCCGCAAGCACGATGGCGATATTGGCGATGGCGTCATTGCGGGTGGAAAGCCAGACACCCTGATGCGCGGAATCACCCTTCCTGTGCGGTAGCAGGATAAAGGCGCAGTAGAGATTGACCGCAAGCGCCAGCAGACCGACAGCCCCCATCGGCACAGGGTCCGGGGGCAAGCCGTAGAACAGCTGTTCAATGGTTTTCCAGCCGATCCAGACACCAGGCACGAACATCAGAAATGCCGTCAGAAACCCGAATACGGCCCGAGGGCGGTGGCCGAGGCCGATCAAGGCAATGGCCAGAACATAGGTGATGGAATCTTCAAGAAAGTCGATTGCATCCGCCATCAGAGCAATCGAATTGGCATAAAGCGCGCCACCAACCTCGATGAACATCATCACGAAATTGAGCAGCGCGGCGACAAGCAGGGCCTTGCGGTAACTCATTTTTGGTCGAGCCTCCGGCGCATCCCGGCTGTCCTGCGGTTCATTCGGAAGATCGTGCTGGTTCATCGTCGGGCTTTCGGCAGGGGAAGAGCGCCACAGATATCTTGCAGCACAGAGCATTCGCAGTCACGTTAGCAGCATCAACCAGAAATGCAGGGATAAAACAGCCGATGAGCAAGCGTTTACAGGGAAAAATCGCCGTCGTGACCGCAGCAGGCCACGGGATTGGCCGCGCCATCGCGGAAGCCTTCGTGCGTGAAGGGGCAGTCGTGCATGCAACAGATCTCAATACGAATTTTCTGGAAGGATTGGCCAAGGCCAAGAAGCGCAAGCTGGATGTACGCTCAACCAGGGCCGTGCAGGCTTTTGCCGCAAAGATCGGTGCCATCGATATTCTCGTCAATGCGGCAGGCTTCGTGCACCACGGCACGGTGCTCGAATGCGCAGATGCGGATTGGGATTTTTCCTTTGATCTGAATGTGAAATCCATGCACCGCACCATTCAGGCTTTCCTGCCTGGCATGCTGGAACGCGCCAGCACGTCAGGCCAATCGGCCTCCATCGTCAATATCGCATCGGGTGCAGGTTCCGTGCGCGGCATTCCCAACCGCTATGCCTACGGAGCCACGAAAGCCGCTGTGATCGGCCTCACCAAGGCGGTAGCGGCTGATTTTATCAAGAAGGGTGTGCGCGCCAATGCCATCTGCCCTGGCACCATCCAGTCTCCGTCGCTGGACGGGCGCATCCGCGATCTTGCGGCGCTGACCAAGGTGAGTGAAGCGCAGGCGCGGCAGGCCTTCATCGACCGGCAGCCCATGGGGCGGCTGGGAACGGCGGAGGAAATTGCCATGCTCGCGGTCTATCTGGCATCAGACGAGGCGAGTTACACCACGGGACAGATCCATCTGGCCGATGGAGGATTTGCGCTGTGATCATCAAAGGCAAGAAGAAAGCGACATCATATCCCCGCTGTTGCTCAATTCCCCTGTCTCCTGCTAGTGACACCGCTTGTTTTTGACAGACAGGTGCCCCGATGGCCGCAAAGAAGATCAACAAGGTTGTGCTCGCCTATTCCGGCGGCCTTGACACATCCGTTATCCTGAAGTGGTTGCAGACCGAATACGGCTGCGAGGTTGTCACCTTTACCGCTGATCTCGGACAGGGCGAGGAACTGGAGCCAGCACGAAAAAAGGCGCTGCTCCTGGGCATCAAGGAAGAGAACATCTTCATCGAGGATGTGCGCGAGGAATTCGTGCGCGATTATGTCTTCCCGATGTTCCGCATGAATGCGCTTTACGAGGGCCAGTATCTGCTCGGCACCTCCATCGCACGGCCACTGATCTCGAAGAAACAGATCGAGATCGCCCATAAAGTTGGTGCGGATGCCGTGGCGCATGGCGCAACCGGCAAGGGCAATGATCAGGTCCGCTTCGAACTGACCTATTATGCGCTCGATCCCAATATCACGATCATCGCACCCTGGCGCGAGTGGGACCTGACCTCGCGCACGCGCCTGATCGAGTTTGCCGAAACCCACCAGATTCCGATTGCCAAGGACAAGTATGGTGAAGCGCCCTTCTCGGTGGATGCCAACCTTCTGCATTCCTCCTCCGAAGGCAAGGTGCTGGAAGATCCCGCCCTTGATGCGCCCGAGATGGTCTATATGCGGACCATCTCGCCGGAAGCCGCTCCCGACAAGGCCACGACAATCACCATCGACTTCGAAAAGGGTGATCCCGTTGCTATCGACGGCAAGGCGCTGTCACCAGCGACATTGCTTGCCAGGCTCAACGAACTTGGCCGTGCCAATGGCATTGGCCGTCTGGACCTTGTCGAAAACCGTTTCGTCGGCATGAAATCGCGTGGCATCTACGAAACGCCGGGCGGAACCATACTGCACCTTGCCCATCGCGGCATCGAATCGATCACACTGGACCGCGAAGCCATGCATCTCAAGGAATCACTGATGCCGCGCTACGCCGAGATGGTATATTATGGCTTCTGGTTCACGCCGGAGCGCGAGATGCTGCAGGCACTGGTCGACAAGAGCCAGGAGTTTATCAGCGGGCGCGTCACGATGAAGCTCTACAAGGGCAACGCAACCGTCATTGGCCGCGAGAGCCCGTATTCTCTCTATGATCAGGAACTGGTCACGTTTGAGGAAGGTGCGGTTGCCTATGACCACCGCGACGCCGCAGGCTTCATCAAACTGAATGCACTGCGTCTGCGGACCTATGCGGTGCGGAAGACGAGAGGGGCCAAGCCCGCTGCCCCGAAGAAGGTTTAACCGCGACGATGCTGTTTCCTAGGGCCTGTCGTCAGTTAGGAACAAATGGTGGATGAGATCGAAATGGGCCGAATGCAAGGACAAAAGACGCGCCGATAGCAGCGCTATCGGGAAGGTTTTTGTCCTTGCAGGCGGTCCGTTTCCATCTCA
>JANNRX010000432.1:0-5107 GCA_031401875.1 Hyphomicrobiales bacterium
TTCGTCGCCCTCTGCCGAAGCGGCCTGCGACACGGCCTCGCCATTCTCGACCGTGCGTGGTTTCGCACCACGACGACGGCGACCGCGGCGGCCGCCTTTTTCAGAACCCTTGTCGCTGCGGTTCTGTTCGCCTTCTTCTTCCTCTTCGCTTTCGGCAAAACGAGCTTCTTCCTCAAGAAGCGCCTGCCTGTCAGCGACGGGGATCTGGTAATAATCGGGATGGATTTCGCTGAAGGCCAGGAACCCGTGACGGTTTCCGCCGTATTCAACGAACGCAGCCTGAAGCGATGGTTCTACCCGCGTGACTTTTGCGAGATAGATATTGCCTCTAAGCTGTTTGCGTAAGGCGCTTTCGAAATCGAACTCGTCAATCCGGTTTCCGCGTTGCACCACCACCCGTGTTTCTTCGGGATGGGATGCGTCGATCAGCATTCTGTTGGTAGCCATGGATGTCACTCTTTGGTGCCGGGCGGAGGCCAGACTTCACGGAAGCGGATGCTTCTGCAAGCTGGAGCTCAAGGCTCCGGCGACTCGTGTTGGAATGAAGGGAGGACGCGCCTGGGCCGACCCGTTCGGATCGTCTGCCGCGCAGTCCAGTGGAAAAAAGGGTAATGATGCCCATTGATGAGCCGGAGTCATTCGCTCTCGATGCAACAGGGGTCATCGTATGTCCCGATCAAGCGGCCGTGAAACGACCGGCGCTTTTAACAGCCGGGATGTCAAAAACGACCCCCGATGCTATTCGCTCGCGCTTCAGGACAGGGAAAACCCGATTCGAAGCAGTTTCGCGTCAACGCCCTTTGATCTCTAACTGTGGCAGTATCCTTTTGGCAAGCCAGCAAATGGATTCAGTCGTAATTAAACGCCCTGGCCCTGCGTCATAAAACCTGCCTGATGCGTCGCGAGACGAAACTGCGCCTTGGAAAGGTGCAATTAACCATGTTCTGTCATTGATCGATACTGTCCGCGCTTGTGCGTCGGGATCCACAGTTGTGTTTGTTTCAGCAGGAGTTGCCGTCTTGCGCCTTCAAGGGCTTTTTACTGCAATGACAGGTTTTGCCCGCTTGTTTGTGCTGACGGCTGCTTTGACGTGCGGTTTTTTTGCTGAAGCGGCTCCCAGAAAATCCAGAGCAGAAAAATCTTCGGTTTCTTCTGCGGCTGCTGCCCTGCCTTCTGGCCCTGTTGCAACCCAGATCGGCATTTACAGCGACGGCGATGCCATCAATGTTGTTCTGGATATGTCGGAGAAGGTGGAGGCCCAGGCCAGCGCCATGCTTGGGCCCCAACGTCTCTTTCTTGATTTTCAGGGCCTGCGCTTTCATACCCCGGATATCAGCCGGGTGACTTCCGAGGATAGCCAAAAGCCTGTTGATGCAGCGGTGTCGGGTATTCGCTTCGGTGCCTTCATGCGCGGGCAGGGGCGTATCATCCTTGATCTTCCGTCCCCCCTGGCTGTTGAGGAACAGCGCTTCATTCCATTGCCAGAAGGCGGGCACAGGCTTGTCATCCGCCTCGTTCCTGTTTCCAGGCAGGCTTTTGCTGAACTGGCGCGGCCCAGATCCGATCCTGTTATCACAGGCTCGACACCTGAAAAGCCATCGGACCTGCCCGTCGTGGTGCTTGATCCTGGCCATGGCGGCATTGATTCGGGTGCATCAGGCCCTGCGGGTGAGCTTGAAAAAACAATCGTTCTGCAATTTGCGCAGGTCCTGAAGCAGCGGCTGGAAGCCTCGGGGGCAATCCGTGTCCTGCTGACGCGTTCGGAGGATGTTTTCGTGCCGCTTGGCGAGCGTGTGCGGCTGGCGCGGCAGGCGAAGGCCGCGCTGTTCATCTCGTTGCATGCCGATGCCCTGGCGGATGATGCCGATGTGCGCGGTGCCAGTATCTACGTGCTGTCTGATCGCGCCACTGATGAACGCTCACAGCGCCTTGCAGACAAGGAAAACCGCTCTGACCTTGTGGCAGGCGTCGAGAGCAAGGACGATCAGGATGATGTCGCTGATATCCTGCTGGATCTGGCAAGGCGTGAGGCGCGGACGTTTTCCAATGTCTTTGCGCGTGGCCTGGCGGCAACTTTACCAAAGGCGACGCGCATGCACAAAACACCTCTGCGCGGCGCAGGCTTTCGGGTTCTGCGAGCGGGTGACATTCCGTCGGTTCTGCTTGAGCTGGGTTATCTTACGACATCAGAGGAAGCCAGGTTGATGCAATCGGATGAATGGCGCAAACGCACGGCGGATGCAGCGGCAGAGGCAATCGAGCGTTTTCTCAAGGATAAAATTGGAGATGACAAGAGAAAACCCTGAAAAACACGCAGAGTGCCGCATGGAAGCCACAGTTCAGCGAAATGACAATTTCTGTTGTGTTGTCTCTGGATACGATGTGCTTTTTTCGTGTATTAGATGATCTCTAATAATTTTACTATGCCGTGCGTTACGGCTCGTCGCAATCAATCAAGGGGTACGGGCCTATGCGCCTGATTTTCCGCTTCTTTGCCTTTCTTTTTGCCGGTCTGACATTTGTCGGACTGGTTGCGGCTGCCGTGGTTGGTTATGGCATCTGGAAATTCTCGCAAGACCTTCCCGAGCATGCCCAGCTTCAGAACTACGAGCCGCCAGTAATGACCCGCGTGCATGCAGGTGATGGTGGATTGCTGGCGGAATATGCGAAAGAACGCCGCCTTTACATGCCGATTCAGGCAATGCCTCGCCTTTTGATCAGTGCCTTCCTGTCAGCCGAGGACAAGAATTTTTACAAGCATAGCGGCATCGACCCTGAGGGTATTGCGCGTGCGCTGCTGTCCAACTTCCGCAATCGCGGATCGCGCCAGCAGGGGGCGTCGACGATCACCCAACAGGTTGCGAAGAACTTCCTGCTGGACAACACGCAATCGTACGAGCGCAAGATTCGAGAAGCGCTGATCGCCTTGCGGATCGAATCAAGTTTTACCAAGGATAAAATTCTCGAGCTTTACATGAACGAGATTTATCTGGGGCTCGGCAATTACGGCGTCGCGGCGACGGCGCTGAACTATTTTGGCAAATCCTTGCACGAACTCACGCTTGCTGAAGTGGCCTATATGGCGGCCCTGCCCAAGGGACCGAACAATTATCATCCGATAGAAAAGCGTGAAGCGGCAATCAACCGCAGGAACTATGTGGTCGAACGCATGGTCGAGAATGGTTTCGCCACCCGCGCCGAAGGCGACAAGGCCAAAGCTGAACCGCTTGTTGTCAACCTGAGGGCTGTGTCGCTCAACCAGCTCAATTCGGGTTTCTTTGCCGAAGAAGTGCGCCGTGAACTGGCTGAACGCTATGGCTCAAAGAAGCTTTATGAAGGTGGTCTGTCTGTGCGGACCACGCTTGACCCAACATTGCAGACCCTTGCGCGTAAATCTCTGATGGATGGGCTGGTGCGTTTCGACGAGGCGCGTGGATGGCGTGGAACCGACAAGCGAGTGACACCATCGGGTGACTGGGGTGCAGCCCTTGCCGCTGAACCTTTCTACAGCGATGTCCAGCCGTGGCGGGTTGCCGTGGTTCTTGATGTCAATGACCAGCAGGCGCGCATTGGTATTCAGCCCCGCAGGCTTCCAGGCGGTCAAATTGAGCGTGAGAGACTGACCGGCGTGATCACGACGGAAGGAGCTCGCTGGACGCGCAAGCGTTTGACGCAAACCGTCAGTCCCGGCGATGTGGTCTATGCAGAACCAACAGAGCGACCCGGCCAGTATAGGTTGCGTCAGTTTCCGGAGATATCTGGTGCGATGGTTGTTCTCGATGTGAA
Source organism: Hyphomicrobiales bacterium (assembly GCA_031401875.1). Classification (GTDB taxonomy): domain Bacteria; phylum Pseudomonadota; class Alphaproteobacteria; order Rhizobiales; family Beijerinckiaceae; genus JADCCX01. Next base: position 3,787 of record JANNRX010000432.1, read on the forward strand.
TACGGGACGCATCCTGTCTATGGTCGGTGGCTTTTCGTTTGACCAGTCCGAATTCAATCGTGCCACACAGGCACTGCGGCAACCCGGTTCATCTTTCAAGCCCTTCGTTTACGCGACCGCTCTCGACAATGGCTACACGCCTTCCTCGATCGTCGTCGATGAACCTATCGAAATCGATCAGGGCGGGACGCTCGGTGTCTGGAAGCCTGAAAACTACGGCGGAGATTTTGCCGGTCCACGGACGTTGCGCTATGGCATCGAGCAATCCAAGAACCTGATGACGATCCGTCTGGCGCGTGATGTCGGCATGCCTCTGATCGCGGAATATGCCAAACGCTTTGGTATTTATGACGATATGCTGCCAGTCCTCGCCATGTCGCTCGGGGCAGGTGAAACCACTGTTTTGAGGCTTACGGCTGCCTACGGTATGCTGGCCAATGGCGGGCGCAGGATCAAGCCGACGCTGATTGATCGTATCCAGGATCGTTATGGTGCCACCATTTTCAAGCATGATGAGCGGGTCTGCGACAATTGCCAGACGGACCGCTGGTCCAATCAGGAAGAGCCCCGTCTGCAGGACAAGCGCGAGCGCGTGCTTGATCCGATGTCGGCCTATCAGATCACATCGATGCTGGAAGGCGTCATCCAGCGCGGTACCGGTGCCTCGATCAAGAGTGTCGGCAAGACGCTCGCAGGCAAGACCGGCACAACCAATGATTCGAAGGACGTGTGGTTTGTGGGCTTCTCTTCGGATCTTGCGGTTGGTGTTTTCATGGGATTTGACAAGCCTAAATCGCTTGGCGATTCCGCAACTGCGGGACAATACGCAGCTCCGGTCTTCCGGGACTTCATGACAGCCGCACTCAAAGACAAGCCCGATGTGAAGTTCCGTGTGCCGCCCCAGATGAAACTTGTGCGTGTCAACCGCGGTTCCGGTCAGCGTGTCGGACCGGGAGAAGACGGCATCATTGAAGCGTTCAAGCCAGGAACAGGACCACAGGATGGTTCTGGTGCGGGCACTTCTGGCGCATCCGCACGGCGTGGCAGTGGCGATCCGGGCCGGGCCATCTCGTCTGGTACAGGCGGACTTTATTGACCAGCCGGATATTGCTTCGCATTTACAGACTCCATCAGGGCCTGTAGACGGCTCTCACAGGAATTGCTGTCACGCGTGATCGTGCGTGGCGCTCAAACCTTCACTCGATTTTTTATGAAACTCTCTTGCTACTGAAAACGGTGTCCCATGCGCGCAGAGCATCAGGCTCTTGTCGATTCAATCAAGCAGTCCGTCGGGCTGCTGAGGAGGCATCTTTGACTGGGA
>JANNRX010000433.1:0-14518 GCA_031401875.1 Hyphomicrobiales bacterium
AAAATGTGGCGTTACGACTGACGGAGTTTGGCGCAACCGTGGAAGAGGTTGATCCGGGATTTTCGCAGGCCGAGGCCTATCGTCCGCTGCGGGTGCTGTGGAATGCCGGTTGCGCGCAGATCATGCGGGGCATTCCCGAAGAGAATCACAAGGATGTGGATGCAGGCCTCAGACGCTGCGCTGCCATCGGCGAAAGGCTCTCTGCCGTGGACATGACGCAGGCCTTGAGCGACCGAGCCGCACTTTACGAGACAATGCGACGCTTTCACGAACGGCATGACCTCCTGCTGACGCCGACCATGCCGGTGACGGCAATCGAGGCTGGCGTCGAGGTTCCCCGCGATGGCAGCTTCGGCGACGAATGGTTCAACTGGTCGCCCTATACCTGGCCGTTCAATGTGACAGGCCAACCCGCCGCCAGCGTTCCAATCGGTTTTGCGTCAGATGGCCTGCCGATCGGCTTGCAGGTCGTTGGTCCGCTGCAACGCGAGGATCTGGTGTTGAGGGCCGCCAGAGGCATCGAGCTGCTGAGCGATTTTCCGATGCTCGATGCGCCTCGTTCGCCACTCTGAACAAGGAGACCCGTTGACAGTTCATGCTCTACGCGAAAACATGGAGCCACGGATCAAGCAGGGGATTGCCATGACATTGAAGATTGCTACCGGTTTGTTCATTCTCGGTCTTTCAGCTCTGCCCGCTTTTGCGCAGACCGCACCACCTGCCGCTGACACGGTTATCAGCGCGGCCACGACAGCCCGTGTCGAAAAGATCATCGCCAGCGAAACCTTCAAGAAAGCCGTCGCCACAATCGATGCGCAGCATGAACGCATCATCGATGAGACGATCAGGATCACCGAGATAGAGGCTCCGCCATTCAAGGAAGCGGTTCGTGCCAAGGCCTATATGGAGATGCTGAAAGCGCATGGCCTGACCGATGTCGAGATTGACGCGGAAGGCAACGCCATGGGCTTGCGCAAGGGCACTGGCGGCGGCCCGCTGGTGGTGATGTCGGCGCATCTCGATACGGTGTTTCCAGCGGGAACAAACGTCAAGGTGAGGCGTGAGGGCGCAAAACTGACTGCGCCCGGTGTCGGCGATGACAGCCATTCTCTGGCCGTGCTGCTGTCCTATATCCGCGCCATGGATGCCGCTGGCGTCAAGACGAAAAGCGATATTCTCTTTGTCGGCACCGTCGGGGAAGAAGGCCTCGGCGATCTGCGCGGTGTCCGCTATTTCTTCAGCAAGGGCAAATACAAGGATCAGGCAAAGGTGTTCTTCTCCATGGACGGCACCAATGCAGCGCGGCTCGTCAATGGTGCCGTCGGATCGAAGCGCTACCGTGTCACGTTCTCGGGACCCGGCGGCCACAGCTACGGTGCATTCGGTCTGGTGAACCCGGCTTTTGCCATGGGTGAGGCCATGAGCCTGTTCTCGCGTATTCAGGTTCCCGCACGACCAAAGACCACTTTTTCGGTCGGTGTTGTTGGCGGCGGCACTTCGGTCAATTCCATTCCTGACAAACTATGGATGGAAGTCGACATGCGTTCGGAAAGCCCAGCCGCGCTGACAGCGCTTGAAAAGCGCTTTCTGGAACTGGTGAAGCAATCTGCAGAGACCGAGAACAACGCACGTTCCACCCGGGAAGGGCCGATCAAGGCCGAGGCCCAGCTGATTGGCGACAGGCCAGCCGGTGTCACTGATCCCCAATCTGATCTGGTGCAGCTTGCGACAGCCGCCGTGCTCGCCCATGGCTACAAGCCAGTGCGGGCGACACCGTTTCTTGCCTTTTCCTCGACAGATTCCAACGTCCCCATGAGTCTGGGGATTCCTGCCCTCACCATCGGTTCGGGCGGCAAAGGCGAGCGCAGCCACAGCCTTGATGAATGGATCGAACTGGAAAAGGCCGAGAGTGTGCGGGGCAAATCATCGAGCCTGGCTATTCTCCTGGCCGCCGCCGGTATGGAGTGATACCAAAGGATCTCGCGATTAACCGATGGGCTGTGCGCGCCCCTTGATCCTTCCCCTCTTGCGGGGAGGGATGTATGCGCACAACCCACTGGCCAATCATGAAGCCCTCTTGAATGACATTCAGCGGCCGCCGAAAACAAAGCCCTGGCCGGGCGCTGCGTCGAACAAGGCCCGCGTATAGGGATGCTGTGGATTGGCAAAAATATCCACGGTCGCGCCCTGTTCCACCACGATGCCCTTCTGCATCACGGCGATACGGTCACAGATCTGTGCTGCCACACGCAGATCATGGGTGATGAACAGGAGGGCGAGATCAAATTTGATCCGCACCTCATCCAGCAGCTTCAGCACCTGCGCCTGCACGGAAACATCGAGCGCGGAAACCGCCTCATCCGCGATCAGGATCTTGGGCTCCATTGCCAGTGCACGGGCAATGGCGATGCGCTGGCGCTGCCCCCCCGAGAACTGATGCGGATAGCGCTCAAGCGCCTCCGGCTGGAGACCGACGAGCGGCATCAGAACGTGCGCTCTCTCCATGGCCTCATCATAAGACAGACCATAGTTCATGGGACCTTCAATGATTGACGAACCCACGGTGCGGCGCGGATTGAGCGATCTGTAAGGATCCTGAAAGACGATCTGGATTTCCTTGCGATGCGGTCGCAGCAGGCGTTCCGGCATGGTCGCGACATCGAGATTGCCAATGCGGATTTCACCCGATGTCGGATCAACGAGACGGGCAATACAGCGCGCAACTGTTGATTTTCCCGAACCTGATTCACCCACGATTCCCAGCGTTTCGCCACGGCGGACAACGATGTTGACGTCATTTGCCGCCTGCACGACACGCTCATTGGGCTTGAAGAAGCTTTTGGCTCCATAGGTTTTCATCAACGCCTTGGTGGCCAGCACGATATCGCCCGTCCTGGCAATACGCTTGGGCGGAGTCATTGTCGGCACCGAGCCGATCAGCATGCGTGTATAAGGCTCGCGCGGGCGGCGCAGAACCTCTTGCGCTGCACCGGTCTCGACCAGCCTTCCGTGTTTCATGACAACGACACGATCCGCGATATCGGCCACGACACCGAAATCATGGGTGATGAACAGCACACCAGTACCACGGCGCGCCTGCATCTCGCGGATCAGCTTCAGGATCTGAGCCTGCGTCGTGACATCAAGTGCCGTTGTCGGCTCATCAGCGATCAGCAATGTCGGATCAAGGATCAACGCCTGGGCGATCATCACACGCTGACGCTGGCCGCCTGAAAGCTGATGCGGATAGCAATCGATCATCTGCGCCACATCGGGCAATCGTACCGCCTCCATGATCTCGATCACCTTGGCGCGCTGCTGGCTTGCTGACAGACCGGTGTGGATTTCAAGCACTTCGGCGATCTGGTTGCCGACACGCATGACCGGATTGAGTGCCGTCATCGGCTCCTGAAAGATCATCGCCATGCGGGTACCGCGCAGCGCGCGCAGACGCTCTGGCGAGGCCGCGAGCGTATCTTCCCCCTCCAGCATGATGCGCCCGGCAGAAGCGGTCAGTTGCTTCCTGGGCAGCAGTCCCATCACAGCCTGGGCCGTGACGGATTTTCCGGAACCCGATTCGCCCACAACACAGACGATCTCACCGGGGTTCACCGTGAAGCTTATATCCATCACCGCATGCTTGCGGTCAGCCCCCCGCGGCAGATCAACCGTCAAGCCTTCAATGGAGAGAACCGGCTGTGTCATCACACCTCGTCAAACAGGTTTAAGCCCTGATCAAACCAATTAGACGGGCGAGGTTCAAGACTGTCAATCGATTGCTGAAAAAGCTACTTTACGAAACATCGCCGGATCGCTCACAGTATCTGTCATCAATCTTCCGAGGATACCCATGAGCCGCCGCCGCCGTTTTCTCCTCGCCATGATGAAGCATGAGACCAACACCTTCTCGCCTGTCGTGACTGACCTGCAACGCTTCAGGGAGTGGGGGTTGCATGAGAATGAAGCCGTGGTCAGCGCCTATCGCGGCACCAATCATCCGATTGCGGCCTATATCGATCTGGCGGATGCCATGGGGGCAGAGATCATCTCGCCCATTGCTGCGGAAGCCATGCCCAGTGGACCGGTTGAGAACGAGGCCTATGACTTTCTCACGGGGCGCATCCTTGATGCGGTGAGAAACCAGGGCCCGTTCGATGCCATCCTGCTTGATCTGCACGGTGCCATGGCAACCCAGAACAGGGAAAGCGGCGAAGGCCCGCTGCTTGCCGCTCTCCGCAGGCTTGCGCCGACAACGCCCATCGGCGTCACTTTCGACATGCATGGCAACATGACACAGGAAACCATGGAGAGCGCGGATGTGGTGCTGTGCTACAAGCATTATCCCCACACCGACATGGCGGCCACGGGCAAGACTTGCGCCCAGATCATTCGCCGCATGCTGGAAGAGGATCTGAAGCCGATCATCTCCTGGGGGCACGCCGGAATTCTCGCGCAGACCTTGCGCATGGGCACCGCCGATGAACCCATGAAAACCGCTCAGGCCATGACCCGCAAGGCGGAAAAACAGAAGGGCATTCTTGCCGCATCCGTCTTTGGCGGCTTTCCAATGGCGGATATTCCTGATGCCGGGCTTTCAGTAGTGATCGTGGCTGACGGTAACCGCAAGGCAGCCGACAAAGCGAGGGACACGATCCTGGGCTATTGCCGTGCGCAAAAAGAAGAATGGATCTACCGCCATCAGGATCTGGAACAGTCCGTGCGCCGTGCGGCGGGGACCAATGCGTTTCCGATGATCCTGCTCGATCATGCCGATAATGTCGGCTCCGGCGGCACCTCTGATTCCATGATGGTGATCAAGGAGGTGTTGCGCCAGAAGCTTGACGGCGTGGCCATGGCGGCAGTCCATGATCCTGAGGCCGTGAAGACCATGGCCGCGGCGGGCGTTGGCGCGACCATCACGCTGGATCTTGGCGGAAAATCTGACATGCCGTCGATCCGGCACAAGGGTGAGCCGCTTCGCCTGACAGGCAAGGTCAAGCGCCTGTCAGATGGCGAATGGATTGTGCGTGGACCAATGTATACGGGCTCAAAAGTCACCAGCGGGCCAACGGCAGTGTTTGAAACCGGCGGCATGCAGATCGTGGTCACCAGCCTGCATCACGAACCCTGGGATGCCGGTATCTTCACTCATATCGGGATCGATCCGCACCATTGCAAATACCTGCTGCTGAAATCACGCATCCACTACCGCGCAGGGTTTTCACCCATCGGCAAAGCGACGCTCACGCTGGACGGGATTGGCGTGACCACATCCGATAACAGCCTGCTCACGTTCACGCAGGTAAAGCGTCCGATCTATCCGCTGGATGTGTGAAAGACCCGCGAAACCGGAGAACACTCACACCTCATCCTCACTCACCGCCTCGCACCAGGGCTGCAACGGCTCGCACATGCCATAATTGACGCCGCCTTCGCGCAACACGCCATTGGCCATTGTATAGGGGTTTGAATAAACCAGCGGCTCGGCAAGTGCTGTCTCGAAGCTTCGTTCCAGCGCGGCCAGCGTGGAGCGGGGCATGCGCCGGTCCGTGACGACATGCCTGCCGCCGGAAACATCGATGCGTGGCGTCTCGAACAGCTTGCCAAGACCAAGGCCAAAATCAGCGCGCATCGCAAGAAGCTGGAATACGGCCGGAATGATCTTGCGCCCGCCACAGCCGCCAATGGCCATGACAGAGCGAGGTTTTTCCCCACTATCAGCGCTTTGCAGCAACGCCCGGCTTTCCAGAATGGCCGGAACGTAATTCGCCAGCACGCGCCGGTCCGGAGCAAGGCTATTGGGTCCGCCGGGTCGCGGATCAAACCAGTTGATGCCATTGTTCATCAGGATGCCCGATGTAGGAAGCACGATTCTTGAACCAAAGAGCGACAGCAGGGTTTGGGTCAGGGTCACGACATTGCCCTCCCTGTCGACCGCCGTCATATGGGTGGTGCAGGTTGGTGCTGACCGCTCCCCCGCGTCACCAAGGCGCCTGAAGCGATCCTCCCAGGCCGTCGCGAGCGCCGAAGCATAGGCGACAAAATCAGGGCCCGTTGGTTTGCTTGCCGGTTTCCGCGGGATCTTCAACAGCGCATCAAAAGCGACGGCGAGCGTGGGTCCGCCATTCAGTTCCGGCATGACATGCACCTTGTGTGCACCATAGCGAATGACCAGCGGTTCGACCGTGCGGACAGCGTATGACGCCAGATCATCCGCAGACAGATAACCGCCCATCGCCTTGATGTCGGCGGCGATCCCTTCCGCCAGCCTGCCGCGATACAGCGCAGGAGCACCCTCGCCGGCAAGAACCGAGAGCGTTGCAGCCAGCGACTGCATCGGCAGGCGCAAAGGCGCGGCCGTCATGGTGGGCCCCTGGGCAACAGGCGGTGCGCCACCACGCAGGAAGCGCTCTGCCGCGCCCGCATCCGCGGCAAGATCCGCCATGGCCGTTGCGATGATGAGGGTAGTATGCCAGTCGACGACCGGGCCTTGCCCGGCAAGCGCGATAGCCGGTTCCAGCAATTGCGCCCACGGCTTGCGGCCAAAAGCGCGATGCGCCGTCCATAACCCAAGCGGCTGGGATGGCACGACGACCGCTTTGGGACCTTTGGTATTGACCGCGCCTTTCACTGCGGGCCAGCCAAAAAGATCGGCATCCGCACCGGCGGTCAGTTCAAAATCCGAAATCTTCAGCGCTTTGGGCGAGCGCCCGCCAAAGTCGAAGCCTGTGACCTTTCCGGTCTTGCCATCCATGACCAGCATGGCGCCGACACCACCGATGCCGCTCATCCAGGGTTCGGCAACACCGATGGCAAAAGCGGCCGCGACAATCGCATCCACCGCGTGGCCACCCGCCTTGAGAACTCTCGCGCCTGCTTCGGCGGCGACCCGGTTCTGGGTGACAACAATGCCACCCTGCGACACGGTTGCCGGTTTTCGGACCTGCATCTTGCGCGACAGGTTGGGAGAGGTGAAATCAGCGGGAGAGGACATGGCACGACCATTCGCTAGGGATGCGACAGGTTACTTCCGGCGCAGCAGTTCTGCCAAGGCCCCCTCGAGAGGACGGAACACAAATCGCACTGTGTGTTTGCCGGGAGGCGTTGCTACAGCGCGGAAGACGACATTGGCGCGCTCCAGTTCAACCGGCTTGCCATCCACTTCGACGCGCCACCAGTCATCCCAGGAATCATTGAGCACAACGAACCCGCCGGTGTCAGACTCGGCCTCAACGATGACTTCCGTATTGCGGTAACTGATGATCCTGGCCGAGCGAGTGCCTGACTTCAGGCTTGCATCCTTCACATCAACGGGACGGTCCAGCAAAACCGTTTCGCGAGGATCGAAAGCTGGCCAATCCCCTGTCTTGATCAGACTGGCAAAATCCGCCTGACGGGCATTTCCGGCGAAAAGAACGCGCGGCAAAGCCCGCGGATTCTCATAGATATATGCTTCACCCGTGCGGGCGACGAGCGGAAAGTCTTCCGGATCGAAGACCGGCGGGGCCGCGTACTGCGGCGGCAAACCTTTGCGCGGTGCCGCATTGTAAAGTTCCTGCATCGGGATACCCGTGGCGATGAAACGCAGTCCCATCATATCCGCCAGCAAGGACTTGTAGGAAGGAAAAAGTGGTGTGAACAGGCGTTGGTCCGGCCCGGCGATATGATCCCGTGCACCAACACTGGCGCTGTATATGCCTGAGCGGACAGGATTATAGCCCAAGGTGTGATGCAGGCCATGCGTCAGGCTGGCGTTCGGCCAATGGAAACCCACTCCAGCCAGTTCGATACGGTCAATCCTGTCAGGTCCTTTTGTTTCAGCCGTCTTTTGCTTGAGCAGAAGGATCGTCTCGTTCGTCGTGTTCGGTCGCAACACATCGAAGGTGTCCGGGTTGAGCCCCGTGGATTCATTGGGTGCATTGTTCCAGCCAAGATCCACCATCATGAACAGGCAAACCGCAAGCATCTGCGCCATCCGCCCGGCGGAAAGACGATGCAGGATATTAAGGGTCAGCAGCGCGGCAAGCAGAAAACACAGCGCCGCAGCAAGAGGGGCCAGCGTCTGCTCAAGGCGGTTCACCTTCACGGAGTAAGCGAGTGCGGCACCCGCAATCCAGCAGGCCAGCGTCAGGCAGATACCTGCAATCAGGGCCCAGTGCGGAAGACGGAACTGTGGCGCTGCTATCCAGCGGTGAATGCCATATCCACCCGCCATGCTGGCCATCGCACAGGCCACGAAAAGCGCATCGGCAGGGCGGCGGAACTTGTCGATGCCCGGCACTGCCATGAAGATCACGCTAAAGAAAGGTGTGTAGCGTCCAAGGCTGTAAAGCAGCAGGGCAAAAAAGGCAGCGGCCAGAAAAATACCATCGCGCCGGAAAGGATCATGAGCCGCAGCCAGATCGCCTGGCGATGTCGGGAAGCGTGATCGGAAGCGCAGCAGAAACGGCAGCAGGAGAACACCCAGAAGCGGCAGCAGGCCAAAGTAGAATGTCGCCATGTTGCGGGCGAGATAGAGATCGACCCAACCCCAGTCCGGACTCGGCGGTCCCCAGTAATCGGACAAGGGCCTGGCAATGCCATAGAGATGCGGGATAATCGCCGTCAGCAACGACCAGGGATGCAACGAGCCCTTTTCGGCTTCCAGAAGCGTGATCACGGGCCGGTTGGAATCCGCCGCAAGCAGCAGCGTCAGTACCATGGGAATGGCGATGGTCAGGACACCGCCGAGAGCTCCCGCAGAAAGCGGTTTCAGATAACGCCGAAGGCTGAATCCGCCGTCCCAGAGGCGCAGTATAGCATAGGCCACAAGCACCAGAATACCCAGGAATGCCACTTGATCGCGCCCCAGCAACATGAAGCCAGCGGCCACTCCCGCTCCCAGACCATAAGCAGCGCTGCCCCGCCGCATGGCCCGATCGAGAAGCCAGAGCGCGATGGGCAGCCAGGCGATGCTGACGACCTGCCCGACATGCTGGATGCGCCAGGCCGCTGAACCACCAAAAACGAAAGACATGGCCGCAACAATCGCGCCGGCCTCATGCCAGCCACGATCCCGGAAATAAAGCACGATGAACCAGCTGCCCAGCAGCAGAAAGCCGAAAAGCACGGCATCCATCACCCACAGGTCCGGCGCTGGATTGAGCAGGGCAACCAGCAGAAACGGGGGCGAAAAGATCAGTGACTGCGGATCGGCGACCTGAGGATGGCCTCCAAAGACGTAGGGCGTCCAGAACGGCGATTGCCCGCTGCCAAGACTTGCCGCCAGAAAAGATAACTGTGGCTGAAAATGGGCTGTTGCATCCCACGGTATCGTAAAGCGGCCCGAGAGCCATGGCCAGCTCAGCACGAGCCATGCAGATGAAATCAGAACCAGCACAAGGCTTAGTGAGAAAGGGCGAGGGGGATATCGGGACATCAAGTGATCATTGCGGTTGTTTGATATCCCATGCAAGACATGTCATGAGTGCCGGATGAACAAGCTGTGGGTCCTTTTTCAGATCCTGTCTTTGCGACTCCAGCAATTGCACGCGATATGCAAGGAGGCATTCATTGATCTGCATCGATTGCAAATGGGGCCGGTACAGGATTACACGTACAAGATAAAATCTTGGTGATTTCCCATAGTATGATTGTTATTTTTCAATCGATTTTAATATGCGTAGGCATAATATGCTTTTTATTCTTTTCCGAGAGAAGAACTGTACTCGCCTTTGACCGACAGAACGCTCAATTCAGCCCCTCCCTTCACGCTTGCTGGCATGCGCCGAGGCGTTGTTGCCTCCCAGCCCCTCGCGGTGGGTGTTTTCGTCTATGGAGCGGCCTTTGGGCTTTTGGCGCGAGAAGCGCTGCTTTCTCTTTCTGAAGCGCTGCTGATGAGCGGCATCGTCTATTCCGGCAGTGCGCAGCTCGTTGCGGTCAGCAGCATGGGGCAAGGGACACTGCCGACAGGGACAGCAGCACTTGCGGTGCTTGCCACGATCCTTCTGCTCAACGCCCGTTATATTCTTTATGGTGCGGCATTGCGATCCTGGCTCGGTCAATTACCCGCGCATCAGGCCTATCCGACATTGGCAGTTCTTGGCGATGGGAACTGGATCCTGTCGATGAAAGCTGCTGCGGAGGGGGAGAATGATGCGGGATTTGTCTTCGGATCCGGCCTTGCCATGTTTGTGCCTTGGTTTGGGGGAACCTGGCTCGGCTCGTCTGCAGGCGCGCTTATTGCCCAGCCCGCAGCAATCGGACTTGATTTCATGCTGGTTGCTTTTTCTGCTGCCATGGCATGCGGAATGTTCAAGGGCCGCAGCGATCTCAGGATCATCGCTGCGGCGGCGATGACGGCACTGGTGACAGAGCGACTGTTTTCGGGCGGCATGGCCATTCTTGCGGCTGGCCTTGCCGGTGCAGTTGTTGCCTGGGCTGATTTCAAGGCGGAGCAGGCGCAATGATCATACGCCCGGAGTTTCTGCTGCTTGTTCTCGCCTTCGGTCTCACATCGCTTGCCTGCCGTATTGGAGGCTTCTGGGTCATGAGCTTCGTGACGATCACCCCCCGGCTTGAAGCGGCACTCAAAGCCACCCCCATTGCTGTGATGGTTGGAATCGTTACCCCCGCAGCGGCACGCGGAAACCCTGTCGAACTTTTTGCACTTGCGGTGATTGGCGTGATCATGCGCTTGATGAAAAACGACCTGATCGCCGCCGTCGCAGGTATTGCCGTGATTGCAATCGGGAGAAAGCTACAGCTTGCGTCCTGAGAGGGGGAAGCCTGCGGGCGGGTCTTTCACCAGGGTGCCATCGCGTTGGATGTTGAAGCCATTGCGGTGTCCCTTGCGTGCATAGAGGAACAACCTGTCCCGCTCCACAATCCAGCCCGCAGGATCGAAAACACCCAGCCCCTTGTCTGCGCAACCCTTCTCAAGACTGGCCTTGCCGCTTTGCGCGATAGGGCCAGGCTGTGTCCTGTCCAGTAACAGCACGCAGCCCGTATCGGCATTGCTGCCGCGCATCAACTGATAGCGGCCTGCCACCGCAACAGGCGTTGCGGGATTGTCGGCAGCAGGAAGGTTCAGCCGCGACACGGCCGAATCAACGCTGGCAATCCGCTCCGGCGAGGCATAGCGGCCCGAAACAGGCTCCATGGTAAAGTCGTTAGCACCAACCGTGGCTTTAAGAACACCTGCATCGGCACGGGTGAATTCCGCGATCTTCTCAGACTTCGCGCCCAGCAGAACCAACACGCCGGTGCTCGTCATGCCCCAGGTCTGCACGTTGCCCAGTGACGCCAGCGATTTGCGGCATGCCGTCGGTATCCCAACGATGGGCTTTGGGCTCTTGCCGAAAATGTTGAGTTGAATCCGGCATTTCAGATTGTTCTTGGGAACAGCGATATCCCACTGGCCTGATACCGTCTTCATCGCATCAGACGTAACCGGCAGCAGATCCTCTGCCAGATTGGCAGCAGGTCTGGCCGCCTGCGCAAAGGCTGTATCGGCCATCATAACAAGGCCGATGATGCCAAGAACAGCAGAGTTCAAACAGTGTCTCATGAAAAAATCTCAGCTTTTCGACCACGGCGTCTCGGGGACCGGCGTTAGCGGCCCCTTCCCCGAAAACCACGAAATCAGATTATCGACCACCAGTTGTCCCATCAAGCGGCGTGTATGATGCGAGGCAGAGCCAACATGCGGCAGGAGTACCGTATGGGGAATATCGATCAGAGCCTGCGGAACACGCGGCTCGTCCTCAAAAACATCAAGGCCAGCACTGAGGATGACATTGCCACGCAAGGCTGCAATCAACGCCTCCTCATCCACAACCGTGCCGCGACCGACGCTGATCAGAATGCCGTTCGGTCCCAGGGCATTGAGCACCTCCGCATTGATGAGGTGCTTTGTCGCCGCCCCGCCCGGTGCAATCGACATCAGGATATCCACAGATTCCGCCATCTCCTTAAGGCTGGAGAAGTATTGATAGGAAACATCAGACTGCCTGTTCCTGCCGTGATAGACGATCTTGACGCCGAAAGCTTCGGCGCGCCCGGCGATGGCCTTGCCGATACGGCCCAGCCCGATGATGCCCATTGTCCGCTCCCGCAATGTTGCGGTCAGTGGAAAATTGCCCTTCAACCATTCGCCGCGGCGCAGATAGGCATCGGCCTGTGGCAATTGCCGGATGGTGGCGAGCAAGAGGCCCATGGCCAGATCGGCCACTTCATCGGTGAGAACATCGGGCGTGTTGGAAACGATAATCCCGTTTTTCCCGCACCATTCGGCATCGACGCCATCATATCCGACACCAAAATTCGATACGAACTCCAGCTTGGGGAACTGCGAGAGAAACGCGCCGTCCATGCGCTGTTTGTTGCCGCCCGCTATGGCGCGGATCGCGCCGCCATGCTGACGGATGAAAGCCGCCGGGTCATTCTCCTCCCAGAGTTTGTGCACCGAGAAAGCCTTGGCCACCCCCTCCATGATCAAGGGCATTGTGGGCGAGGGAATAAGGACGGGGATGGACTTGAGGCCGGAAGACAAGATGTTTCACTCCCAATATTTCTTCACTGCAAGATTTCTTGACTGCAAGAGTCACTCTGGCAAACTTCACATAATTGTCTGGTCGCTGGCAAAATGGCAAGCCAAGGCCCCGACTTTGCGATTTGTCTCTGATAAGCGGATTGAGGGTTGATCACAATCACTGCGCACAGCTATCTTTCTTGCCTGGATAAGAACAATACCATGCGGGGGAATCATGCTGCTCAAAGACAAGATCTGCGTCATCACAGGTGCCGGAAGCGCCAGGGGTCTGGGGCGGGCAACCGCCCGGCTGTTTGCGGAACACGGCGCAAAGATCATCGCGCTTGATATCGACCTTGCCATGGCGCGCGAGACGGCTGGCCTGTTCAAGGGCCGCGGCCATATGGCGCTCAAATGCGACGTGACCAAGCGCAAGGATTGCGAGCGCGCCATTGCCCGTGTCATCGCCCAGCATGGCCGGGTGGATGTGCTCATCAACAACGCGGGCATCACAGCACCCAACCGCCTCATGGATGTGAACGATGATCTCTATGACCGCATCATGGACATCAACATGCGCGGCTGTTTCCACATGACACAGGCGGTCGTGCCTTTCATGCGCCAGATGAAGAAAGGCTCCATCGCCAATATGTCGTCAGTATCGGCACAACGCGGCGGCGGCGTTTTCGGCGGCACGCCCTATGCCGCGGCCAAGGGGGCGATCCTGGGTTACACCAAGGCCTGCGCCCGCGAGCTCGGGCCGGACAATATCCGCGTCAATGCCCTCTGCCCCTCGATGATCGACACTGACATTACCGGCGGGGCGCTGTCCGCAGAGAAAAAGCAGGCCATCCTCGACAGCATTCCCATGGGGCGACTGGGCGAGGCGAATGAAGTGGCGGGCTGTTATCTGTTTCTCGCCAGCGATCTGTCATCCTATGTCACGGGATCAGAAATCGACATCAATGGCGGCAGCCATATCCATTGATAACAATGGTGGCGGGAGAGAAATTGGAGGCCCAGCCCCGGACTCGAACCGGAGATGCAAAGCACTTGCGGTGCAGAGGGGTCGCCGCTCCCCCACCGGGCCATCGATGAAACATAACCCGGACGCGCCTCGACGGAAACGCCGGAGTTTCCCCATGGTAAAGGATTGATGAAATGCCTGAACCGGACCGTCCCGTTTTCGATGGCCGCGCACTGGTGCGCGAACTGATTTCCGAGGCGGCTCATGCCACCCTTGGAACGCTCGATGCCAGCGGGGGACCATTCACCTCGCTTGTGGCACTCGCCAAGGATGAGGATCTTTCACCCATCATCATCACTTCGCATCTCTCGGGCCATACCGCGCATCTCGAGCGCGATGGCCGCGTGTCACTCCTCATTGCCCGCATCGGCAAGGGCGATCCGCTGGCACATCCGCGCCTGACACTGACGGGACGTGCCCATGCGGCCCATCCGGGCGAAGCGGAATATGAGCGGCTGCGCGCCGTTTATCTTGCGCAAAACCCCAAGGCACAGCTCTACATAGAACTGCCCGGTTTCTGGTTCTGGAAGATCGTTCCCGAGAGGGTGGCGCTCAACGGCGGCTTTGGCAAGGCCTGGAACGGAGGCTGGGGAGAAGTGCCCCGGTAGGTTTGTCTGAGATTCAGGCCACCAAAATCGATCCCGCCAGTTCAGGATCAACATTTCGGCCGGAAAAGATGATTCCGACCGTCTTTCCGGCGATGGAAAAATGGTTGGACAGGACTGCAGCAAGGCCGACAGCGCCGCCGGGTTCGAGTGCGACGCCAAACTCAGAAAACGCTGTGCGCATGGCACTTCGTACCTCTTCATCGGTCACGGACACTGTGCCGGAAAGCCTGTATTTCACAATCTCGAAGGGTATGGCCGCGGTGTAAGGGCCACTGAGTGCGTCGCAAATCGTATGCTTGCCCGGCTCATTGTTGACCCGGTAACCTGCCGCAATCGACTTGGCCATCTTTTCAAACCCGGACGGCTCCACAG